>CAYVEN010000012.1:28529-39183 GCA_964450505.1 uncultured Dehalococcoidia bacterium
CATGAGTTCTTGCCCGAAACTACACATTTCCTGCAGCTTGAAAAACCGCAGGAGTGCGCGGCGGCCTTGCGGAGGTTTCTGAAGCAGGTGGGAATCCTGGAAACCGATTGTGATGATAGGCAGTGAAGGCGGCTATCCCCCATATAGCTAAACTCTAGGCTATAATGTAAGGGTGAACATCCTGGCGATAAGAGGCAGCCGGCTCAAGGTCTGGGTACAGACCTATCTTGTCCTGCTCACGGTTGGGGCGGTTTTCTACGGCCTTCTCGGTCCGTTGTTCGACCACCACTTCGCCGAGCGGCTGCCCTACCACGGCCACGTTTTCGGTCCCGGCGCACCGGCGGCGCACGAGCACCCTCTGAACACGACCCACTCCCACGACGGCACAACCGGCCACGACGGCATTCTGTTCCTGCCCGGTCACTCCGCGCAGAGCGGCGGAGACGGCATCGGCGGCTGGCAGTGGGCTGAACAGGCCGGTTTGCTCACAGCCCTGCCTCTTCTCTTCCTCTTTCTATTGCAATCAAGAGAGCTCTGGCGGCTTAGAGTCGCCGAACCCGTTCCCCTCCATCGACCTCCCCTCCTCGCGGCCTGAATCGGGAATCCAGTTGAGGTGAGGTGGAGTGCAACGACCCGCTCATGGTGAGCTTGTCGAACCACATGAGCGGGAATCGAGTCACCCACCCTGAATCCCCTACATCGTCATTCTCGACTCGATTCTCCCGTCTACAACACGGGCTGGCTTGGTTTACAGGCCGGGCCTGCCCGCTATTTTACTTTCAGGCTTTTATGAAAACACGAGTCCGCATAGCTTTGTTTGCCAGCCTTGTCTTGAGTCAGCTGCTCTGGGCAACGCCTATCTTGGCCAACGGCGCGACCAACGTGGAGCTGTTCCGCAAAGAGGAGGGCGCATATCAACTCGCCGTCTTCTCCAGGGACGCTACCTCCACCGTGGGAGAGGTGTTCCTATCGGTGCATCTGCTGCGGGACAACGCGCCGGTGGAGGCCGCCGGGGTCGTTGCGAGAGCATCCGGGCCTGAAGGCTCCAGCGCGAGTCAGGCGGCGGGACAGATCGCTCCCACGCTTCCCATCCACTACGACCTCAGAGTGCCGATCGACGCTGCCGGAGATTGGGACATAGAGGTCGTTGCGCAAGTGGACGAGACCACGCTGCAGGGAGCATTTCCCATCCGAGTAGTCGACGCTGAAATCAACTGGGAAGTGGTTGGCGCAATCCTGGTCGCCGTGCTTCTCATACTCCCTGCCCTGGCGGCTACTTATCGGAGCTTGCGGACCGGTAGAAAGAACAGAGGTTGATTATGAAAAGAAGAGCTTACGTACAGGTATTCCTGTTGACGCTTTTAATCTTGCTGCTCGCCGCGTGCGGCAGCAACACGGAACCCCAGACCCGCATTTTCGATCTGGACATAGCCGCCGGCTCGATTGAGGACGAACATAAGACGCTGCGGGTGGACCACAACGATGAAGTCGTGCTGCGCATCACCAGCGACCAGGAAGGCTCCTTCCATCTCCACGGCTACGATCTGGAAACGTCCCTGACGCCGGGAGAAACCGCTGCCCTGGCCTTTACCGCCAACGCGACCGGACGTTTCCCATTCACTATGCACGTCGTTCCCGATATGGGCGACATGGACGATATGGGCAATGATCACCCCCAAACCGTCGAGGCTCCGGCCGGCATGTCTGTTAGCATGGACGCCCAACCTGACGAGGTTTCCGGCGTCAATATAAGGCTGGACACCAACAACTTCACCTTTAGCCCGAAAAATGCGGGGCTTGACCACGTTCAAGGAGAAGGTCACGCCCATATTTACGTCGATGGGCAGAAGGTTGGCAGGCTCTACGGTGAGTACTTCCACCTGGACCACATTAGCGCAGGAGAACACACCCTGCGCGTTACACTGAACGGCAACACCCATACGGATTACGCCGTAGGCCACAGCGTGGTCGAAGCTGTGGCCACCGTGATGGTCCATTCCGGCGGCGGCCATGACCACAGTGACGGCGGGCAAATGGATCACGCGGAGACTATCGAAGCGCCCCAGGGAATGTCCGTCAGCGTAGAGGCTGAACCGGATTCCGTATCCGGCGTTAACCTCACCATCTCCACTACAAACTTCACCTTTGCCCCGGAGAAAGTAAACCAAGAGCACGAACAAGGTGTGGGGCACGCCCACTTGTTTGTGGACGGCGTAAAGGTGAGCAGACTGTACGGCAATCACTTCCATCTGGGAGACATAGAGCAGGGAGAGCGTACTGTGCGCGTTACGTTGAACGCCAACACTCACGAGGAGTACGCTATTGGCGGCAGTTTAGTGGAGGATACCATCATAGTAATGGTCCACGAGGGTAGTGGCGGTCACGACCACAGCCACGAAGAGAGTAATCAAGAAGAAGAGGAGATACAGTTGGGACAGTTGGAAGTGCAGCCCGGATAGACTAGCCGCTGATTCCTAAGAGGTGAACCGACATGAGACTCTATAAGACTGGGCTGGCCGCGCTCCTGCTTTTGATAGCAGGGGCGCTGGCGGCTCAACCCGCCTACGCCCACGGCTTCGGGGAGCGCTACGACCTGCCCGTGCCGCTCTATCTGTATGTCACCGGCGCAGGGGTCGCCGTTGCCCTCTCCTTTGCGGCCATCGGCTACTTTGTGAGAGGGCAGCGCGGCCTCGGCGGCTACCCTACCTTCAACCTGCTCCAACTGCGAGCGGGACGACTGCTGGCGCATCCCATACTTCTGCTAGCCGTCAGGGTCGCCTCCGTCGCGCTGTTCCTGCTCACCGTGGCGGCGGGCGCTCTGGGCTCCCAGGCGCCCATCGACAACCTGGCGCCCACCATGGTCTGGATCCTCTGGTGGGTCGGCATCGCCTACGTATCGGCGCTGCTGGGCAACGTCTGGGCCTTGATCAACCCGCTGAAGATTATCTTCGACTGGGCCGACGCCCTCTACCGCCGTTTCAACCCCGGCGACGAGCTTTCCCTGGGACATAGCTATCCTGAGAAGCTGGGCGTATGGCCTGCCTTCGCTCTCTTCTTCATATTCGCCTGGATAGAGCTGGTCTACCCCGGTTCTTCCCTCCCACGGAACATCGCACTCTACATCGTGGTCTATTCCATGATCACCTGGACAGGCATGGTGGTTTACGGCAAGGAGGTCTGGCTGAGCAAAGGAGAGGCTTTCTCCGTGGTGTTCGGGCTGCTGGCAAGGTTCGCTCCCAGCGAGGTGAAAGTGCAGGACTCGGCCCGCTGCAAAGCCTGCACCGCGCAGTACGAATCCTACAGCGATGGATGCGTCGACCGCTACGACTGTTTCGCCCTAGCAGATGAAGCCTCACGCCAGCTGAACATCCGTCCATTCGGCGCGGGCCTGCTCCGCGACCAGGCAGCGTCGCCGTCACTGCTCGCGCTGGTTGTGCTCGTTCTCTCCACCGTCACCTTCGACGGATTTACCGCTACGCCGGTATGGGTGGACATAGTGAGCGAGGTGCTTCCCGCGTTCAGCTTTCTGGGCGGCGACAGACTGACCGGAGTAGAGACCGCGGGTTTGCTGGCTTTCCCCGCCCTCTTCCTGCTCGTCTACTGGGGTTTCTCCTTCGCCATGGCCTCCGCCAGTGGAAACGCCGTGCCTGCTCAGAGGCTTGCCAGGTTGTTCGTCTTTTCGCTGGTGCCCATCGCTCTTGCCTATCACCTGGCGCACTTCCTCTCCTTCCTGCTCATCCAGGGGCAGTTGATCATACCCCTGGCATCGGATCCTTTCGGCTACGGGTGGGACCTGCTGGGCACCGCCGAGTTCAGTCCCAACATCGCCATTGTGGGGGCAAGGTTCGCCTGGATCACCTCGGTTATCTCCATTGTGGCCGGACACGTCGTCGCCGTCTACGTGGCTCACGTAGTGGCTCTGAAGCGGCTGCCCAGCCGGACGGCCGCGCTGCGCAGCCAGTACCCCATGCTGGTACTGATGGTGGGCTACACCATGGTGAGCCTATGGATACTGGCCCAACCCATCACCGAGTTTACGGGAAGCTGAATAGCAGTCTTGAGTGCTCAGCTAGTGACTGACGCCCTCATTCGCCGGAAGGTGTCTTACGATTCCTCGGTGAGTTCTTTCCGTCCCTGGTACATGCCGTACCCAACGATGATCAGGCAAACGCCCTGAACGTAGAGAACCAAGGTGTTTACCAGGAGCAGAGACTGGATTCCCAACTCGGGCGAGTTCATTGCAAACAGGAAGTTGGCCAATCCCACGGCTCCGCCTGCCACTAGGACGTAGGACGCAACTTTGTAGATGTCCATTGAGGCAAACCGCTTGGATAGTCCAATACCTACCATGCTGGACGCCAGCGGAGCCAGCGCTACAAATGCCATTGAGATCGCGATGATGCTGATGTGCACGGCCAGCGCTGCGGCCTCGAAGTCTGCCGCCGAAGTGCTCCCGCCAACTTCCAGGTTGCTGCGTTGCATCAGGTGGATTTCAAAGTGTCGCATCCCCGTAACGATGATGAGGATGCTCCATTCGATGAGGGTGGCGATAATGCCAAACTGGAGGATCTTGCCTCCCAGCCCGGCTTGCCGGCTCGCCAGAGGGTAGAGACCCAGGAGGCCAACGGACATCAGCAACAGCGAAATGAGCGCGACGAAGTTCATCCATTGCGCAAGAATCGGCAAATCGCCCAGGGTGGCCACCGCTACGGGGAAGTCCGTCTGGTCCACCGGAGTTATCAAACTGTACCCCGGAATGAATAGCGGAGCCACAAATGCCAACACCACACCTACGATTAGTGCTAAACCTGCGTATTTGATAGTCATCCTAACCACCCTTTCAGACCTTTTCTTGGACTCTGTTCAGCCAAGCCTGAGTTGTCTTGATTACAGGCGATGATACTCCACATCGTATAGAATTTATCGACGGCCATTCTATTTTTGCGGCATATCTGTGTCAAGCTATTCATGCCCGTCGTGCTGACCCACTGCCGATCTACGCTTCCCCATTCTTGTCTATGATAAACTTGACGGTGGCGCCGTCAGAACCGATGCCTCAGCCTGGTTTATCTCCAGGCTCGCCACCTACTCGTTTCTCTCAAAACTACTAATCCGGTACTTGTAGGAGGATGTCAGGTGACTACAACCAATGCGCTGGACGACAACTTTGAAGAGGCCGAAAGAGGTCTGGACTGGCTTGAGAAGCTTGAGGCCTTGCAGGCCCGCTCTGCGTCCGACCGGGCCGCGTATGAAGTTGCGGAATACGTCATGAAACTGCGAACGGCGGTGACCGAGCTGGCTGGCAATCGGACTGTCCCTGAGCTGAGTGAGGATGTAGGAATGGAGACGGCGCAGTTGGTGGAGGAGTTGCGGCAGGCGAAGGAAGACGATTACTGGAACAGAAGAATCCGTCCCGCGCTTCTGAAAACGGACTCCTGATATACCCCCTACATTCACCGGATCGTAGGTCCATTAGGCGCTGTGACTTGCCTAATGATATATGGTATCGTTTATTACCGTAATCAAAGCGGCATTGGTTGAAGAGGTGACCTAACATGGCTAGGAAACCGGCTCTGGCTGTTCTCTTGGCGCCTGTAGCGATCATGGCCATTATAATTATCGGCGGCGTGGTTTTGCTGATCTTACGGTCGGGTGAACCGGCCCCGCCTAGAGTAGGCTTGACGGCTGAGGCCGCCATGGAATCGCTGTCGGGAGATCCCATAGGAACCGTTTCATTCCGGCAGGCGGCCTCCGGAGTCTTGATAATGGCCGATGTCAGGAGACTAGCTCCCGGCGGACACGCCTTCATCATCCACGAGGTCGGCGCGTGCGCGCCCGACTTTGGCACCGCCGGCGACCACTTCAACCCTACCGATGCGGAACACGGCTTTATCCATCCGTCCTGGAGGCGCGGTGAATCGAATGGAGGACACGGCGGCGACCTGCTCAATATCTACGCCGCCTCTGACGGTTCTGCGCGCGCCGACTTCTTTACCGATGGAATCACACTGGATGTGGGCCTGCGCCACTCCGTGTTCGACACTGACGGCTCCGCCATCATCGTGCACGAAAAGCCCGATCCTTATGGAGAAGAGGAGACGGATACCGGCGACCGCATAGCCTGCGGGGTCATCAGGTCTAGATAGAATTCACAACCGGTTCCCATGCGCGTACAGGACGGGAACTTCTACCGCAAATCCAGCGGATTGAACGACACCTGGCGGTCAAAGGTGTCTATTCCCTCTTTCTGCTTCACGTAAGCCACCACCAGGTAGGTCAAGGGCGTCGCGGCGGTCTCGTAGAGCACCTTCACTATCCACTGGGTGAGTATCAGTTCCGTCAGGTTGGATCCCGCCAGTGTGCCCGCGAACGCCAGGGTAATGAATACTACCGAGTCCAGCCCCTGCCCCACTATGGTGGAACCGATGGTGCGCACCCACAGCATGCGGCCTTCCGTGATCAGCTTGAGCCGCGACAGCAGCATGGAGTTGGCGAACTCCCCTATCAGGTAGCCGGCAAAGGACGCCGCCAGTAGGCGCGGCGTGTAGCCCAGGATGGCCTCGTAAGCCGGTTGGTCTTCCCAGAACGGCGCGGCGGGAAGCAGGCCGCCTATCCAGAACCCAAGCACCGCCACGGCGTTGCAGAGAAAGCCCAGCCAGATGACGCGGCGCGCAAATCGGTACCCGTACACCTCGGTGAGTATGTCGCCGATTATGTAGGTCATGGGGAAAAGGACGATTGCCGCCGGCAAAACGCGTCCACCGACCTCTACTATCTTTACGGCGATGATGTTCGAGGTTATGAGCAAGGTAACAAACAGCGCCGCCAGGGTGAGGAATAGCGCCGTAATTCGTGGCTGAGCGTCGTTCATGTCAATGCCTCTCCGATGGTTCCAGTCCCAGCATCCTGATCATGGCCCGGGTCTTGTACTTGCGATTGAGGTTCAAGATCAGCGCGGTGATGCCCTCCACGTAGCGGGCAACCCTCAAAGCGCCCCCGTCTACAGGTCTCAGGTCGGGTATCATCCTGGCCAGTTCCATGGTCTGTAACTTGGCCTGCTCGTCATCCGAGCATACCAGCACGTCGCCTTCCAGGGTGCGGCTTGGCGACCAGAGATCGACCGCGCTGACGTTTTGAAACGCCGCCGCCACCCGCGACTCCGGCAGCAACCGTCGTGCCTGCTCAGCCGCAGAGCCTTCGGGCACATCGATCAGCCCCGCCGAGCCTTCATCGAACGCCAGAGGAGCCACCGTGGACACCACCAGCTTCCCCGCCAGCGCCTCCGCCAGCGGTTCCAGCAAGCCTGCCTGGGCCTGGTATGGACAGGTAATGAAAACCACGTCGGCCTGCTCAGCCGCCTCCCGATTGCTAGCGCCTGAGACACCCTCCACCGACCCCCGTTCCAAAACCGCGCGAGCGGCCTCTTGGGCGCGAACAGCCTGTCGGGACCCAATCACCACTTGCTCGCCCGCCAGGGCAAAGCGCAGAGCCAGCCCTCGCCCTTCAAGTCCTGTACCTCCCAGGAATCCAATCACTCTATTATCCGCCTACCTGAATCCTGAATTGGCAAAGTATACCATCCGGCGTACGGACATGCTGACATGCGGGCACACGTGCATAACCCGTATCCGCTCATGGTGAGCCTGTCGAACCATTTGAGCGGATGCAAGCAATCCGACACGGCAAAAGGCACAACCTCCCTACCGTCGTTTGCGAGCGTAAGCGAAGCAATCCGGCGGCGTGGGTATCCACCCCGTGGGGCGGTTCGCGTTCCAATCCAGGTTGTACGTCTATCCGTCAAACTGCTAAAATTACTGCTAGAGGTGCACAAGATGGTTACGACTGAACGTGACTACAAGAACCAGTCCTACGCGTTCTTGCAACAGGCGCAAGAAGAGCTTGAAAAGAACGATTTGCTGCAAGCATCCGAAAAAGGCTGGGGCGCTGCCGCTCAGATGGTTAAGGCCGTAGCTGTCCTGCGTGGCTTAAATCACCAAACGCATAGACAACTGTTTGAGGTAGTGGGTAGTCTGGAAAATGAGCGGGCTGACTCAGGGTTTGCAGCGGCCAACACTCTGCACATCAATTTCTACGAAGGCTGGTTAGATCAGAGACAGGTTAGGGAGTACCTAACGGCAGTCGGCTCATTCGTGCGAACGCTAGACGAAATCAGCTAGTCTAAATTCGCAGTCCGTCCCTCGCGCGGCGGGGCAGACGCAACGCAGCGGCCACCCACTACCCGTCTACCGCCTACCCCCTTGCCGTTTGCTCACTTGCCCTCCTGCCCTACCCTTGTGATAAGCTCCGTCCATCCCGCACCGGAGGGCTGCCTTGGCGCAAGAGTTGACCCGGATGAAGTCCCGGCTCTACCCTCGGAACACGCCGCCCCTGGACGCCCAACAGATAGCGCAGTACACGCCCGCAATCTCCCCGGAATGGGAAGTGACGGACAACAAACTCCGCCGTCTCTTTACCTGGGACAGCTTCAAGGAAGCGATGTTCTTCGTGAATGCCCTGGCCTACCTGGCCGAGCAGGAAAACCACCACCCCGACCTTACCGTCAGCTACAAACGGGTCACCGTTGAGCTGACCACTCACGACGTGGGCGGCCTCTCTTTGAACGATTTCATCGTGGCCGCTAAGATTGACAAGCTCCTAGAGAGCAGCGCAGAAGGCAGCCAGCCAACGGAGTGAACTATGATCATCGACTATAAGTCTCAACCGCGTTCCGAACCATCTTACGACGTCGTTACCGAGAAGGACATCATGGTGCCCATGCGGGACGGGGTGAACCTGGCCACCGACGTATACCGACCCGCCTCCAACGGCAAGCCGGTCGAGGGGGCGTTCCCCGTCCTCCTCGAGCGCACCCCTTACGACAAGGAGGCCCGCGGCGCTTCCGACCTCGCCTCCTTCTTTGTGCAGCGCGGCTACGTCATGGTGCGGCAGGACAACCGCGGTCGCTACAAGTCAGAGGGCACCTTCACCAAGTACGTGGACGACGCCAACGACGGCTACGATTGCTTGCAGTGGATAGGAAGCCAGGACTGGTGCAACGGCAACGTGGGCACCTACGGCACCTCGTACGGTGCACATACCCAGGGCGCTATGGCCTCATCGGATCCGCCATACCTCGCCGCCATGGTCATTGATAGCGGCGCGTTTTCCAACGCCTACATGTGCTCCTGCAGGCACAACGGCGCATTCGAGTTGCGGCAGGCCACCTGGGCCTTCAACCAGGCGCTGGTCAGCAAGGAAGCATCGGAAGACCCCGTGATCAAAGCCGCGCTGGAGTCAACCACGATCACCGACTGGTTCAGCCGCTTGCCGTGGAAGAAGGGCCACTCGCCCCTGAAGTGGGTGCCTGACTACGAGGATTACCTGCTGGAGATTTGGACCCACAGCGAGTATGACGACTACTGGAAGCAGCCCGGGCTCTGCGCTGAGGAGCACTACGACACCTGGTCGGACGTGCCGCAGCTTCATTTCGGTAGCTGGTACGACTCATATACCCGCACCACCTGCGACAACTACGTGGCGCTTTCCCGGATGAAGAAGGCCCCGGTGCGACTGCTCATGGGCCCCTGGACCCACGGCCAGCGTTCCCTAAGCTACTCCGGTGAGGTCGACTTCGGCGAGCAAGCGCCCCTCGACGGCAACCTGGCCCACGACTACGACGACTTTCGCCTTGCCTGGTTCGACGCCTGGTTCAAGGGACTGGAAAACGACGTCGAAAAGCAGCCTCCCGTCCTCATCTTTGTCATGGGCGGCGGCGACGGCCGTATCAACGCGCAGGGCAGGCTCAACCACGGCGGAAGCTGGCGCTTTGAGAACGAGTGGCCGCTGGCTCGCACCAAATACGCCAGTTTCCACCTCCACGCCGACGGCTCGTTGAGCCAGGAGACACCGGCCGCAGACGTGCCGCCCAGCCGCTACCAGTTCGATCCCGACCATCCCGTGCCCACCATCGGCGGCAATATGTCGTCGGGGCCCGGCATCCTTGACCCCGGCGCATACCATCAGGCGGAACGCCCCGACCGCCTGGGCAGCCGCGAACCGTACCTTCCCCTATCCTCCCGTCACGATGTGCTGGTCTTCCAGACCCCCCCACTGGAGGAGGATGTGGAGGTCACCGGCCCTATCACAGTCAACCTGTGGATATCCTCGTCCGCCGTGGACACCGACTTCACCGCCAAGCTGCTCGACGTGTATCCGCCCACCGAGGACTACCCCGACGGTTTCGACATGAACATAAGTGACAGCATCATGAGGGCTCGCTTCCGCGATTCATGGGAGAAACCGGAGTTGATGACTCCGGGCCAGGTCTACAAGCTGAGCTTTCCCCTATACCCGACCAGCAACCTGTTCAAGAAAGGCCACCGCATCCGCGTCGACGTCTCCAGCTCCAACTTCCCCCGTTTCGACGTCAATCCCAACACGGGCGAACCCCTTGGCAGGAGCCTGCGGAAAGAGGTGGCGGTAAACTCCGTCTACCATGACCGGGAGCGCCCCTCCCATGTCGTGCTGCCCGTCGTGACGAGCTAAACAAACGAGCAGACCGGTAGCATCGCGCATCCGCTCACATCCATCCCGTAGGGGCGGTTCGCGAACCGCCCTCTTTCCGCTCATGGTGAGCCTGTCGAACCATATGAGC
>CAYVEN010000013.1:0-2958 GCA_964450505.1 uncultured Dehalococcoidia bacterium
GCGATATGTGCGCTCGGTACAGCGAAGAATGGACGGCGGAACTCCTAGACCAGGAGCGTAGATTTCACGGCTTGGGCATCGGCGAGCTGCTGGAGGAGCTGGGACTGCGCCCCGGAATGACCGTGGTCGAGTACGGCTGCGGCCCCGGCCTGGTGGCGTTGCAGGCCGCCGTGATGGTGGGGCCATCCGGCAAGGTGTACGGAATCGACATTCACGCGGGCATGGTGTCGCTGGTCAACTCGCGGGCCGAGGAAGCGGGGCTGAGCAATGTGTCGGCGCTGCTGAAGGATGGGCCCAAGGCGCCCCTACCCTGCGGCGCGGCCGATCTTGTGACGTGCTTCCTTGTCTTCCACTACATGGAGTCGCGCGCTGACAGGCAACAGCTGGCCGATGACCTGGCGAGGCTGGTGAAGCCCGGGGGGAAAGTGGCAGTCATCCAGTGGGACCATTACGTTCCCTACGAGGAGACGGTCGATTTGCTTACGGCGGCAGGGCTTGAGTGCGCGGGCCCGTACTCGGTTTTCGATAGCCAGTACAGGGTGGTGGGGACCAAGGCGGTGGGGTGAGCATGACCCTTTCCTTCGGCTAGGCCCCGCTCATTTGGTTCGACAGGCTCACCATGAGCGGGAGGAAGATGCTCCTGGATTCCCGCTCGGAGGCGGGAATGACGGTATGGGGGTAAGTGGGCCGGCGGCGGCTCACCCCCATCTCAATCTTCCCCCATCGAGGGGGAAGAGGTTTGTAAGGTTCAGGGTAACTCCCCACCGGCGGCGGCGGATTGCTTCGTGGAGTTCATCCTGAGCGCAGCCGAAGGGCTCGCAACGACGGAGGGGCGTGGTGGCGGGAGCGGTGCTGTGGTGGAAGGTCTTGGATTCTTCGACGCCTTGCGTCTCAGAATGACAGGCGGGCGGGCCATGGCGCGGTGTCCCCGCTTGCACGCCGCCGGTTTTGGAAAAGCGGCGCTCCGGTGCTAGAATAGCTGTGTTATTTTCGCCACCGTAGCTCAGGGGTAGAGCAGCTGTTTCGTAAACAGCAGGCCGTCGGTTCGAATCCGACCGGTGGCTCTCGCATATCATGCAGAAAATCCATACAGGAGGCGCGCCGTGCCATTGATACCAAAGGTGATGAGCACCCAGCATCCGGATAATGCGACGCCGGCCCCCTTTGCCGACGAAACCGGAGTGCTGAAAGGAGACGGCGAGGTCGAGGAGGCGGTAGCCGCGTTCGACCTGGGTTGCGACGAGCAGATGTGGGACTCGGAAGGGAAGGAGGTCGACAACCAGGTCGTGAGGAAGCTCCTTACGAACTACCCCGACCGGTTCAAGGGCGGCCTCCAGCTTGGTCGCGACGTGGCGCTGACGCTGCGAGTGCCCAACCCGAGCATCGAGCGGGACCTTCGCAAGTCGATGGTGGAGGCTCTGCAGAGCGTGCCCGCGGCGTGGGACATGGCCGCCAGCTACTACGGGGAAGACGCCGTCGCTCCCATACAGGAGGTGATACTCCCCTTCACCACCTCCGCCGAGGAGATCGCGCTGGTGGAGGCCTACTACCGGAAGGCGATAGTGGGCCAGGAAGACGAGATGCTGCTCAACGGCCAGGTCGTCAAGGACTGGGTGGGCGAGTTCTTCCCCAAGCAGATCCGGATGATCCCCCTCATAGAGGACAAGGAGCACCTCCTCTACTGCGACCAGATAGTGGAGGAGTACCTAGAGGGGAGAGACCTGCCGTACCAGCGGGTGTTCCTGGCCCGCAGCGACCCCGCGCTCAACTATGGCGTGATTGCCGCCGAACTGGTGCTGAAGGTGGGGCTGCGCCGCCTCCACGAGTTGGAGGGCAGGCTGGGTGTGCCCCTGTATCCCATCATAGGCGCGGGCTCCGTGCCCTTCCGGGGCCACCTGACACCGGTCAACATACCTCGCGCACTTACCGAATACCCCAGCGCCCATACCTTCACCACCCAATCCGCCTTCAAGTACGACTACGACGAGGATACCGTCCGCGAAGGCATCCGGCAGATCCACGCCCACGAGAGAGGCGAACCAGCGCCCATCGACCAGGAGCGCGCGATAGAGGTGATAGAGAAGGCCACCGCCGGGTATCAAGCGCAGGTGCAGAAGCTGCTAAGCGCCATAAGCACGGTCTCGAACCACATTCCCCGGCGGCGCGAGCGCAGGATGCACGTCGGGCTGTTTGGGTACGGCCGCACCCTGGAGGGCGTCGAGGGCGTGACGCTTCCCCGCGCCATCAGGTTCACGGCATCGCTCTACTCCATCGGAGTGCCGCCGGAGCTGCTGGGACTGGCAGCCCTGGACGAGGATGACCTCGCCTTCGTGCGCGAGGTCTACCCCAGTCTGGACAGCGACCTACGCGCCTCGCTGCGCTTTGCAAACGAGCGACTGGTGAAGGAGCTGCTGGGCGAGTCGTACCTGCGCCTTGTTGGGCAGTTCACCGACGAGCTAGACCGCGTTCACCAGGGGATGACCACCGCCATCACGGCCAGCATCGCCGATAGCAGGACCAGCATGCGCGTGTCGCACTTCGTTGAGGAAGCCGCCCATCTTCGCCGCTTCCTGGGGTAGGCCTGAGCTACATCTCATAGAGGGATATCAGCGTCATGTCTGAACTGAGCGATAGGTTGGACTTTGCGGTGAGGGCGGCCATAGAGGCCGGTGGGCTGACTATGCGCTACTTCCGCTCTTCCAGCCTGGCAGTGGACGCCAAGCCGGATATGTCGCCGGTGACCAGGGCGGACAAAGAGGCGGAGGAGCTGCTGCGCGAGCATATCGCCAGGGAGTTCCCGGATGACGGCATCGTTGGCGAGGAGTTCGGAGTGCAGGACGGTTCCAGCGAGTACAGGTGGTACCTGGACCCCATCGACGGCACAAAGTCGTTCGTTCGCGGGATTCCCCTGTTCGGGACCATGGTGGGACTGGAATGCAAGGACGAGGCCGTGGCCGG
>CAYVEN010000013.1:3058-10083 GCA_964450505.1 uncultured Dehalococcoidia bacterium
GACGAGGTGGTGGCTATGTTCAAGGGCGATTCCGCATAGGGAAACGTAGGCGGTTTCAGATCGTTGACCCTGTCAAATCCCGGTGCTAATGTCGGATTCGAAGCTATAGCGGCCAGGGAAGGAGGCGACCTATGTACAAGAGAGATGCCATGCCATATTACGGAGGCCCGGTCTCCTTCTTTCGAGCGCACCAAATCGAGTTCGACGAAATAGTTGAGGGCGCCGCCGTGGTGTCCGGAGTGCCCATAGACAACGGGATATACTCAGGAAGGCCCGGAGCGCGATTCGGCCCCAGGGCCATTCGAGAGGCATCCCTGCACAACAGAGCAGGCTACGACGTTTCACCGGAAAACACGCGAGTGGACGTGGACACCGGGGTTGGAACCCGCCTCAAGAACGCGCCCAAGATAGCGGACATCGGTGACTTCAACATCTACCCCAACGACCTGATGAAGACAACGGAGTCGGTCAAGGAGGGAGTGTACGAGGTAGTAAAGCGCGGCGGCTTTTCCGTGGTAATGGGAGGAGACCACTACGTTGCCTATCCCTCCTTCGAGGGATTCGCCAAAGGCATCGCCGAGAGAAAGGAAGGAGCGCGCCTTGGCTACGTCCATATAGACGCACATTCCGATTTTCAGGACAGCAACTCGCTGGGAGGAAAGTACCACCACGGGACAATGGTGCGGCGCGTAAGCGAGAACCCCATAATCTCCTATAAGAACCTGAGCTGGGTCGGCCTCAATTCCGGGATAACCGTAGACCAGGAGCATCTAAAGAGGGCACATTCCTTGAAGATGCTCACGGCTAGGAACGTCCGTGAACGAGGAATAGCCGAGGTTATGCAGGAAGCCATGGACGTGGCGGCGGACGGGGTCGACGCGGTGTACGTGAGCATCGACATAGACGTGATAGACGCCCATGAATCGCCGGGAACGGGCGCGCCTGAGTTTGGCGGCATCACCGTGCCGGAGTTCTTTGAGGCCATGGAGATGTTGAGCAACTACAAGGCCATGGGAGCGATTGACCTCAGCGAGGTGTCTCCCGAATGGGACTCTTCCGCACAGACGGTTAAGATTGCCGCCTCCGGTCTGCTCAAGCTACTGCACCCCTGGCTGTTCGACACGGTCGAGGTGTAGAGTGGGCCGTGGCCTGGCACATCTCTTTGGCCCCCCATCCTAACCTTCCCCCCGCAAGTGGGGGAAGGGATTTAGGGTTATACAAAGGTCTCCGCAGGCTTGACCGACTTCTCAGCATGACATCCCCTTCGCCCATGGACTCCCGACTACTCGGGAATGACGGTTAGCAGGTGTGGAGTCCCGACTTCTCCGGAGTGGCGTCAGGCGCGGAGTGAAGAACCCAAAGCCCCTGTCTGCAAAGCTACGATGCATTGATGAGCCGCCTTGGATTCTTCGCCTGCGGCTCAGAATGACATTGACATGGCCTTCTACAAACCGTCGGGGAGGTCAACGACCATTACGCCTCGTTCCGTGTCCACCGCTTTGACCACGTCCGCCAGCGCCGGCACCAGGGTCTCTCTTTCAGCGCCCTTCACCACGTAAACGTCGTTGGCGCCGGTCTGCAGGACGTCCGTTATCAGGCCAAGCTCGTCTCCGGCGGCGGTCACAACACGCATGTCCAGAAGCTGATAGTGGTAGTAGGCGCCTGGGGGAGGCGGGATGGCGTGCTCCTTGCCGATGAAAACGGGCTCGTTGCGAAGCTCTTCCGCGTCCTGTGGAGAGTCGATGCCTGTGAACTTGATGAGCAGGCCTTTGGGGGTGCTGCGGGCGCGCTGTATGGAGTGGGGAACTCCTCTAATGAGCACCTCTCGCCCCTCGGCGAATCTTCCCGGCACGTCGGAGAGGAGCTCTACGTGCAACTCGCCGCGCAACCCTGCGGGGGACCTGATGCGGCCTACCTGGATGAGGGATTCTTCCCCGCCATCGCAGCGGGAAGCTGAAGTCATGCGCGCTAGACGATTTCCAAGCTGGCGCGAGCGCCTTCCTTGACCGCGGCCACCCTGAGCAGGACCCGTATGGCCTGGGCCACTCGACCCTCGCGGCCAATGACCTTGCCCTTATCTTCCGGCGCTACTTCCAGCTTGAAGATAATGCGCCCGTCTTCCTCGGTCTCGGTGACCTTGACTTCTTCGGGCTTGCTGGCAATGGACTTGGCGATGTATTCGACCAGTTCCCGCATGTGTGATTACTCCTCCGCAGCGGGCTCTCTGCCACGAAGAATCTGGGCTACCGGATCGGAAGGCTGAGCACCTTTGCGCATCCATTCCTGGACCTTCTCTTCGTTGAGGACAATGGTAGGAGGATCGGTCATGGGGTCATAGTGACCCACCTGGTCCACAAAAGCCCCATCCCTGGGAGACCTGGAATCGGCTACCACAATTCTGTATGAGGGGTGCTTCTTGGCACCGACTCGCCGTAAGCGTATGCGTAACATTTTTTCCTAAGAGAGGCGTACTTTCAGTCGTACTAGATTGTAGCCCCCGCTTGGAGATATTGTCAATGACAACGGACATGGCGGAGCCGGACGGGGCCGGCTCCTCCGTCAATCGCAGTATCGATTCGTAGAAAGGGATGCCCTAGCCTGGCTCCTTCAGCTGTTCCATGAGGTCGTTGTTCCACTCTCCCTCCGCCTCCAGGATAGCTTTGGCATCAAACAGGAAAGCCTCTATCAGGTTGTGGGACAGGTACACGTATGTTCCGGGCTGACGGATGGTATGGATTGAAGCGCCCGCCGACCCTGCCGCAATCACCCATGTCTCCAGGTCCAGTTCGGGCGGACTGTTGAACCCGCCTCGCTCCCAGACGTAATCCCCGTGCCCGCCGATGAGGTGCGGGTAAGACTGCCGGTTGGCCTGGGAGTGCACAATGAGGACGTTTTCGCCCACGTTGGCGGTCAATTGACCCTCTCCCTGCAAGGCTCCGGTAACGCCGTTGAACACAATGTGGCTTGGAACCAGGGTTCTCATAGCCTCCAAGTCATCGGCAAGGGAGGCGTTCGGTCTTTGGTAACGCTTGAATTCGCCCGATTCGTCCCGCGGTACGTAGTAGTCCTGCTCGCCAATGTAGTAGGCGCGGTCGTACGTAAGGGAATTGCCCGCCGGATCGAATTGCCCGCCGGATCCTTTAACCCCTCGCGCGGCAGGACCATTATTGCCCCGTTCATTCCGTGGACAACGTGCCAGGGCACCATAGTCCCTCCTGGGGCGCAGTGGTAGATGAACACCCCTGGCTTGACCGCGCGGAACCGCAGCACGACCTCTTCACCGGGAGCCACCAGGGTCAGTTCGCCACCACCCAGAGCGCCAACAGCGGCGTGAAAGCCTATGTTGTGGGGCAACTGGTTGCTGGCGGGATTCACCAGGGTCAGATCCACGTAGTCCCCCTCGTGAACCACGATTATGGGACCGGGCACTGAGCCGTTGAAGGTGAAGGCCCAGACAAAGACGCCGGGGGCAATCTCAATCTCCTTCTCCTCCACCACCATGCGCACCTGCACCACCTTGGGATCGCCGGTGTTCACCTGCTGGTGCTCAGGTAGAAATGGGGGCGCCACCAGCTCCTGGGTCACCCGCTCCAAGCTGGCCACGTCTTCAGGCTCCCAGGTCCGGGGGCCGTCCCAGTAGCCGGATTCGTTGCTACAGGCCAAAAGCCCAGACAGCGAGCCGAGCAAAAGCAGCAAGGCCACGATAGATATTATCCGTTTCGGCTTTATATAACGGTGCATAGAACCTCCTTACCGTTGATATTGAGTGCGCCTATTCAATTATAACAAGCCATAGATATTTTGTATATCAGCTATTCCTCGCAGCGGGTTGATGTACTCCCCACCCTTCCTCCAACGCCGTTGCCCTACCCCACTCGGTGCGCTACAGTAGCGGCTAGGAGGAGACAATGACCACAGCTACCGGCACCCTGGAAGCAGAGCTGCGCCGCCGCGTCCAAGGCGAGGTGCGGTTCGACGCTTTCTCCAAGGCGATGTACAGCACGGACGCCTCCATCTACCGGATGGAGCCCGTCGGCCTGGTCATTCCCCGCAATGCCGACGATGCAGCGGCCGTCGTCGAGATATGTCACGAGGCTGGCACGGCGGTGCTTCCCAGAGGCGGCGGCACCGGGCTTGCCGGCCAGACGGTGAACCACGCCGTGGTCATGGACTTCTCCAAGTACATGCACGGCGTGTTGGAGGTCAACGCCGAGGAGAGATGGGTCAGGGCACAGCCCGGCATCACCCTGGACGAGCTCAATCATCACCTGCGGCCTCATAGGCTACATTTTCCGCCCGATCCCACCACGAGCAACCGCGCCACCGTGGGAGGAGCCATCGGCAACAACTCCTGCGGCAGCCACTCGGTGCTCTACGGCAAGACCTCAGACCACGTGAAAGAGGTCAGCGTGGTGCTTTCGGATGGGACGTCCGCCATATTGGGTCCGCTCACAGGCACCGCGCTGGAGGCCAAGCTGAAAGGTGAAGGCCTGGAAGGACGGATATACGACGGCGTCAGGCGCATTGCCGGGGAGCAACGCGACGAAATAGAGCGCCGCTTTCCCAAGATAATGCGCCGCGTATCCGGCTACAACCTGGACGTGATGCTGGAAGCGGACAACGTCAACATGACCGGGATGATCGTAGGCTCCGAGGGGACGCTGGCCACGGTCACCGAGGCCAAGCTCAACCTGGAGCCCCTGCCCAGCATGAGAGCGGTGGCGGTGCTGCACTTCCGCAGCCTCATAGAGGCCATGGAAGGCACGCTGGCCACCCTGGAACACGGCCCGTCGGCGGTGGAACTGGTCGATAGCATGCTACTGCAGCGAACCAGGGAGTCGGCCAGCTTCTCCCGTCGCATGACCTTCGTGGAAGGAGAGCCGGAGGCCCTGCTGCTGGTCGAGTTCTACGGGGAGTCGGAGCAGGAGCTCCAAGGCAAAATAAGCGGATTGAAGCGGCACATGGAGAGCAGCAGACTGGGCTATGCCTGCGTGCCCGTCATGAGTCCAGAGGAGCAGGCCAACGTTTGGGAGATACGGAGAGCCGGTTTGGGACTGCTGATGAGCGTCAAGGGCGACTCCAAGCCGCTGCCCTTCGTTGAAGATACCGCCGTGCCCCCGGAGAAGCTGCCGGAATACGTGCGGCGTTTCGATGAGATGGTGCGCGACCACGATACGGTCGCGGGGTACTACGGCCACGCCAGCGTGGGGTGCCTGCACATCAGGCCCATGGTCAACATCAAGACGAATGAGGGGCTGGAGAAGCTGGTCTCGATAGCAACGGCGGTGAGCGACCTGGTGCTGGAGTACGGCGGCTCTCTGAGCGGAGAGCACGGCGACGGCATCGTGCGGGGCGTGTGGACGGAGAAGATGTTCGGCAGCACCCTGTACGACGCCTTTCGCGAGGTAAAGCGCACCTTCGACCCCAAGGGCATCATGAACCCGGGCAAGATAGTGGACACGCCGGGCCTGACGGAGAACCTCAGACTAAGCCCCGCCTACAAGGCCATGGAGCCGGAAACCGTCCTGGACTTTTCGGCGGACGGCGGTTTCGCCCGTTCCGTGGAGCTGTGCAACGGAGTGGGCGCTTGCCGCAAGGTTCTGGGCGGCACCATGTGCCCATCGTACATGGTGACACGGGAGGAGGAGCACTCCACTCGGGGACGGGCCAACGCCCTGCGTTCGGTGCTCTCAGGGGCCTTGGATTCGTCCGAATTCACCGGCAAGCGTCTGCATCAAGCGCTGGACCTATGCCTGGAATGCAAGGGCTGCAAGGGTGAATGTCCCTCCAACGTGGACATGGCCAAGCTTAAGTACGAATTCCTCAACAGCTACTACAAGAAACACCGCATGCCCCTGCGAGCGCGCCTCATGGCCCGCATCGCCGGTGTCAACGCTCTGAGCGCCCCACTCGCGCCGCTGGCCAACTTTGCTACGAGGAATCCGCTGAGCCGTAGGCTGATGCACCGGTTCCTGGGTCTGCACAAAGACCGCAAGACACCGGCGCTGACCAGATCTACCTTCCCAAGCCGGTTCAAAAAGAGGACTGCGAATGGAAGAAACGCGGTCAGAGGGCGGGTGGTTCTATTCCACGACACCTTCACCGACTACAACGAGCCACAGGTGGGCATGGCTACCGTGGAACTGCTGGAAGCGGCGGGATATGAAGTCGTGCTTGCCGATAAGGTCTGCTGCGGCCGGCCCATGATCTCCAAGGGGATGCTGGAACACGCCAGGGAGAACGCCCGCATCAACGTGGAGCGTCTGTACTCGTTCGCCAGGGAAGGGGTGCCCATTGTGGGCACCGAACCGAGCTGCCTGCTCACGCTCCGCGACGAGTACCCGGACCTCCTGCGCAACGAGGAATCCAGAACGGTGGCGCAAAATTCGTATCTGTTGGAGGAGCTGCTGGTCAAGCTGCAAAGGGAAGGAGAGCTCGACCTGGAGTTCAGCAGTACGCCGCAGAAGGTGCTGTTCCACGGCCACTGCCACCAGAAAGCGGCCGTGGGCACGGTGGCGTCGGTGGCGGCGCTGAAGCTCGTGCCCGGCCTGGAAGTGGAGGTGATCGACTCAGGGTGCTGCGGCATGGCGGGCTCGTTCGGTTACGAGAAGGAGCACTACGAGATGTCGATGGCTATTGGAGAAAGGCGGCTGTTCCCAGCGGTGCGCTCCAATCCGGAAGCGCGCATTGCCATTACGGGATTCTCCTGCCGCCACCAGGTAATGGACGGCACGGGTCGTGAGCCGGAGCACGTCGCCGAGATACTGCGGAGCGCGCTGGTGGGGTGAGTGGGTGGTGCGGGCGGGGCTAGTTTCTTTCATTGCACCAATCAAGGCGTTGTGATTGAATAGCCGCGTATTTTCGAATGGATAGCTGATATGAAAGATAAAATGCGCTCAAGCACGAAACGAATGCGAGAAGCTGGCAAGAAAATGGGCGGCAAGACCTCTTCCGCTATTGGCAAAGCGGCCTCCGTCACCAAACAGAACGCTACGGATTCGGCACACACAGTAGCCGGAGTGGCG
>CAYVEN010000013.1:10093-15756 GCA_964450505.1 uncultured Dehalococcoidia bacterium
AACGCGGGTGCGCTCCGGATCAAAGAGGGTATCGGATGCTACGGCCTCGGTTGCCAGCAGGGTGCTGGAAACCTCCCAAGGCGTATTAGCCAGCAACCTCTCAAACAACCTTAACAAAGTGCTCCAAGAGCTGGTCGATGGAACTTCAACCATTTACGACAAGGCAATGGATGCGGACTACATCAAAACCAGCATCGGCGGGGGCAACCACCGAATGTTCGACGGGGGACATACCATCGGAGGAGCCTGGGATGCCGTTAGGGATGCATCACCCGACGACAATATAGCGCAAGAGGCTTGGGGATTTATCCAGGGACTCCTCAGGGACGGCACCACGTCCAAGGGGCTCCCCTTTGCAAACTGGGACAAGGCTACATACGACCAAGTAGCGGATTCTCTGAATACAAAGTTCAACATCCCAAAGGATTGGTTCTACGATCTGAATTCGTATGACGCTGCGGAATTGCTGGGAAGCGCTATTGGTGTCGTTGCCCTAGTTCTCAACTGGAATCGCGCGGACACTGAGCAATTCGCAAGGTTCGCTGGCAGCATGGGACTAAGCTCTGTAATCAGCGCCAATCCACTGCTAATGATTGTAGCCGTTGTCTCCCTTGCTAAAGCCTTTCACAAAGCTCGCCAAACCGGCGAGTATGCGGAGTTCGTAGACGGTCAGTTCAGAGGTGCAATGGGAACGGGGGCAATCTTGGCGGCTGTCTCGCTTATCGGCGTTGTCGGCGGTCCCGCCGGCGTCGGTTTGCTAGTGGGTCTCGTAGCAGGTGTTCTAGTCAACAAAGCGTCAAAACGCGTAAGCATTACCCAGATAGGGCAGTTCTTGGCTCTGCAGGCGTCCGTTGCCGCGGTTGAATTGAAGAACAACCTAACCCGAACGGAGACGGAGCCGCTCGACCAAGCATGGCCCGTCCACCCGACAGCGACGTGGCCTGAAGGCATGAGTCTCAGGCGAGAGGACCTCTACGAGGAGAGGGTTTAAGCCCCTCGCCATGCTTAACCTCCACGCCCAATGTGGTGTACCATACGGACAAACGGTTGTATGAGAGGCTTGAGTGTTTGACCTCAGTGGAAAAAGTGCGCTTGTAACGGGCGGCAGCAGGGGCCTAGGCCGGGCGATCGTCAAGGATTTGGCGACTGCCGGCGCCCGGGTGTCGTTTTGCTACCACAGAGACTCGGCGAGCGCGGAAACGGTAGCGGAGGAAGTGGAGGGCTGCACAGGACGCAGGCCCCTAGCCATCCAGGCTGACATAACGGAAGGCGACGATAGACAGAGGCTGGTAGAGCATACCGCCGAGCAACTGGGGGGAATAGACATCCTGGTCAACAACGCGGGCACCAGGGAAGACGGGGTAGCGCTCAGAATGGGCGATACATGGGACCACGTGGTAGACCTTGACCTGAACGCCCCCTTCCGATTGTCCCAACTGGTGCTGAGGTTGATGATACGGCAGTCTTGGGGCAGAATAATCAACATAGGGAGCATCGCTTCCCGCATAGGCCTTGGCGGACAGGCTAACTACACCGCGGCAAAAGCGGGGCTGGAAGGCCTGACCCGCTCACTGGCCCAGGAGTACGGCAAACGCGGCATCACGGTGAACACGCTAAATCCCGGATTCATAGAGACCGACCTCACGGAGGACGCCAGCAGCCAGCTGCGAGAGGCTCTGCTGGCCAGGGCAGCCATACCGCGCACATTGTCGCCTGAGGCGGTGGCCGGAGCGGTAGTGTTTCTGGCCTCGGAAGAGGCGTGGGCCATAACCGGTCAGACTATCAACGTCGACTGCGGTCTGGTGAAGCTATGAGGAACGGCAACGCAAGGGTGGTTATCACAGGGATTGGCACCGTCAATCCCCTGGCGCACAACGTCCAGGAAACCTGGGACAGCCTGTTGAGCGGAAAAAGCGGCATTGGCAACATACAGTCGTTTGATCCTGACGATTTCGGCATGCGTACACGGATAGCGGGCGAGGTGAAGGGATTCGATCCGGAAAACTGGATGGACCGCAAGGAAGCCAGGCGCATGGACAGATTCAGCCAGTTTGCCCTCGCTTCAGCAAAGGAGGCTATAGCCCACTCCGGGCTCAAGCTGGAGGGCGACACCCGCTACGAAGTCGGAGTTCTGATTGGCAGCGGCATAGGCGGACTCGCCACCATCGTCGATCAGTCCTACGTGGTGAAAGACAGAGGGGCACGGAGAGTAAGTCCATTCACCGTTCCCATGCTCATGCCCAATGCCGGCTCTGGCATAGTGTCCATACACCTGGGCTGCTGGGGCCCCAGCTTCACCACGGCGTCCGCCTGCGCCTCATCGGCGGATTCGCTGGGCGTGGCGCTGGATATGATACGGAACGGACGCGCCAAGGCGATGGTGGTTGGAGGCAGCGAAGCCACCATCATCCCCGTATGCGTCGCATCCTTCGAGCAGGCGCAGGCGCTCAACTTCAACAGCAACGACCAGCCGGAGAAGGCGTCCCGCCCCTTCGACCTGGACCGAGACGGGTTCGTGCTGTCAGAGGGAGCGGCGGTGCTGGTGCTGGAAGACGAAGATTTCGCCAGAGCGCGCGGCGCCACAATTCTCGCCGAGCTGGCGGGCTACGGCGCGGGTTCCGACGGCTATCACATCACGGCCCCCGAACCCGGAGGCCGCGGCGCCATCAAGGCAATGGAGAGCGCCCTTGAGGACGCCCACGCCGCGAAGGACGAGGTTATCTACATCAACGCCCACGGCACATCCACGCAGCTCAACGACAAGGTGGAAGCGCAGGCGGTTAGCGAAGTGTTCAATGGAGCCAGGATACCTATCAGCTCAACGAAATCGATGACGGGACACCTGGCGGGAGCGGCAGGAGCCCTGGAGGCCCTGGTCTGCACAAAGACGGTGGAGACCAACTGGGCGCCGCCGACGATCAACTACGACACCCCTGACCCGGAATGCGACGTGGATTGCATTCCCTGGGAGCCAAGAGAGATTGGAAAGGGGATTATTCTATCCAATTCGTTCGGATTTGGGGGGCACAGCTCCTGCTTGGCCTTCAGGCCGTACGAAGGGTAACTTGCGGACAGGGGACATTTAGCTCTACTATATTTGCAACTCAGGAGCGGACACAGTATATGGCGATTCATCAGACGGAATTTGTGTATGAGCCTTTTGCCGATACGGAGGAGTATCGCGAGGTCAACACGGACATAGTACAGGGCTGGATAGAGTCCATGGTGCAGAAGAGCGGCAAGGAGATAGATCGCCTGCTGGATATAGCCACCGGGATAGGCACCATGGTGCATATCTTCGTGGAGAACCTGCCAAAGCACTGGCAAACTCCCACCGTCATTTGCGTGGACCAGAGCAGAGACGCCCTGGAGCAGGCCAAGCTGAACCTGGATTCCAAAGTTGGAGACCTGGAACTCATCCACTGCCGGGCCGAAGAGATGACGTTGCCCGATGAGAGCGTGGACGTGGCCCTGTGGGGCAACGGCATTCACTATCTGGAGGCCGAGAGCCAGGAAAGAGTGCTTCTCTCTGTGAAACGGGCGCTGAGGAAGGGCGGATGGCTCCTGTTCAACTCGGCGTTCTACGCAGAGTCCCGGCCGCCTGAGACGATACCGTTCTACAGGGCGCAGGTGAGACGCGCCGTGGAGTACCTGAAGTCCAAGGGAATACGCAGAGAGCAGATGGACGGGAGACCGTCGGCCAGCAATTTCCTATCCAGGGACCACTACGAAACCCTACTGCAGAAGGTTGGCTTCAAGGTGGAAGAGGTGAAGGAGAGCGCGGTGCGAATACGTACGCTGGCCATGGAGCACATCAGCGGCTTCCAGCAGTACGCGGCGGGCGCCCTTCACGGATACAATCCACACGCGGCTACGGAAGCTATGAGGCTTGCGGTGGCTCCGGCCATGGAACGGCACGGCCAGCCTGACGAGAACGGCGTCCTAGCCATCAAGCGTAACTGGCTGGCGGTAAGCGCTCGGTCTTTGTAGCGGCTGGGGGCGGCAGCCTCATCCGTCATGGTCGTCGGAGGCGGGATGTTCCCTTATCTAACCGTCTTTCTGAGTCGAGTGGTCAAACACCGTTGCTAACCTACAGCCATTGCTCGGCGAAGAATCTTCGTCGCCACTTGCCGGGCGCATGTGATTCTTCGACTCCGTCGCCGTCCTAGGGCACTACAGATGCTTCGTCGGCGGGAGTGTTTCTTAAGGCGGGCGTTGTCCAACCGACTCCTCAGCATGACAGCCCCCCTCGGCCCCCTACCCTTCCGCCTCAGAGGCCTTGGCTTCAACCCATAGCGCTTCCTTTTCGTCTAGGGAGAGGTCGGTGAAGGCGAGACCCCGTTCCCCGGCGAGGCGTTCCATTTCCAAGAAACGGCTTCGAAAGCGGGCGGCGGCTTGTCGCAGGGCATCCTCCGACTGTATGCCCATCCACCGCGCCGCGTTGACCATCGAGAAGAGCAGGTCGCCCAGCTCCCTTGCCCTCTCTTCTTGCGACCGCGCCTCCCGGATCTCCCTGACCTCCTCGGCGACTTTGTCCAACACACCGTCGATATGCTCCCAATCGAAGCCGGAGCGAGCGGCGCGCTCCTGGACAAGCTGGCTGTGGGCAAGCGCGGGCATAGCCGTCGGCACGCTGCCCAGCAGCGATGCGTCCGGCTGATCGGTGCGTTCTCCGCGCTTCAGCTCCTCCCAGTTGGCCTCGACTTCCCGTGCGTCCTTCACCTTCTGCTCGCCGAAGACGTGGGGATGGCGTCTCACCAGCTTGTCGCGCAGCGCTTCCAGCACGTCGTCTATGGTGAACCGTCCCTCTTCAGCGGCTATCTGGGCGTGGAACAGCACCTGCAGCAGGACGTCGCCCAGCTCTTCGGGGAGCTTCTCAGGGCTATGGTCGATGGCCTCGAACACCTCGTGCGACTCTTCGAGAAGGTATCGCTTCAAAGAGTCATGCGTCTGCTCTCTGTCCCAGGGGCATCCTTGCGGACCGCGCAGGGTGTCCAGCAAATCCACCAGCCGGCTGAAAGCAACGTCCCTGTTCTCAGTCATAGAGCCTCCCGGTGCGATTATATGGAGGCGGCAATGTCATTGACAACCGCTCCAAGATGCTCCTACCATCCTTGCCAGCAATGGCGACTCTGCGGTACCTCAACATATTCTTGGGCGCAACATTTATGTTGGCCTTCCTGGTCTTCCTAGTCACGACCAACGTGCGCCTGGCGTTCAACTCGGTTTCCCTCTACGAGTTCGGATTCGACAGGCATAACGTGGCCCGGACAACCGGCCTCGCGGAATCGCAGCTTTCGGAAGTGGCAACGGAGATCAGGGACTACTTCAACTCCGACGAGGAGTTGCTGGACGTTAGGGTAACAATCGAAGGGGATTCAACGCCGCTTTTTAATGATCGGGAGATCATTCACATGCGGGACGTAAAGGAGCTGCTGCACGCCGTGTACCGGGTACAGGAGGGGACTTTCCTCTACCTTTTCACGTTTTCCACGGTGGGCTTCCTCATACTGGGCAGCGAGTTCGCGGGTAGTATGCGCAAGCTCTTCTTTGCGGGAACGGTATTTGTATACGTAGCCATGGGCGCCATAGGCTTGGGCTCCCTGGTCGGTTTCAACCTCCTGTTCAGGTGGTTCCACGAGATCAGCTTCACCAACGACTTC
>CAYVEN010000013.1:15766-22053 GCA_964450505.1 uncultured Dehalococcoidia bacterium
CATTCCTAGTCCGTCTGTTCCCCCAGGGCTTCTGGCTTGAATCCACACTGCTCATAGGCATGGCTACGCTGGTGGAGTCGGCAGGCATAGTGGCGCTGATTGCTCTGGCCGGATGGTGGCAGAGATGGCGGGGACGGATTGCGGCAAGCAAGCAACCCCAGTTCCTCTAAGGAGGCGGTGGCCGTCAAGGGAAGCTAGACCCGTCAGTATGGAGAGCAGAGGCTACTGGCCCTCAAACGGTCATGGCACAGGCGCAGGAGCCGCCGGAGGCGCAGGCGCATCCACCGCCCACAGAGGCCATGGAGCCGTCCGAGCCGGAGACAAAAGCGGCGAAAGTGGAGAGGACCCGCGGCGAGGTAGAGCCGCAGTCGGGGCAGTCCGCTTCCGGGCCATCGCTGAACCGCGCCAGCCGCTCGAAGCGGTCATCGCAAGAAGGACACTGGTACTCGTATAGGGGCATGGAGACACCTCTGCGTTGGTACCGGGCCAGTCTAGCACCGGGAAATATGGCGGTCAAACCTGATTTTTACCAAAAAGCGGACTCCGGCGTAGATTGACGGTTGAAACGCATGGGGTTACGATTCACCTGAAGTCCTTACACAAGTCGGCTAGAAGGAGGGTGTATGTATTCTAGTCTCATTGGGAAGGTACAGAAAGCGCAGCTATACGCTCAGGAAAAAGAGCGAGTAATCATCTCTAGTTTCAAGGCCACTTTCCAAGGAGAACACGACAGTTACGAGATTAGATACGATGAAGGCGTCTGGTATTGCTCCTGCAAAAACTTTGGTGAAAACGGGTTTTGCAGCCATACCATGGCAGTAGAGAGGATAATGGAAGGCATGGTGCCCGAGGACGCGCCTGTCTCCGGATAGCCTTACACAACGAAACGAAGACGACCCCGCGGGTTCACGGCGCGTGAGCGCTAGACATGTCCCGACGTAGAGCCGGGTAAATCTCGGCGGGTATGCCCAGGACATCCTCACGGGCCTCGGCGGCAACGAAAAGCGAACCCGCCGCCACTATCAAATCCCCTTCTCCGGCCTGAGATAAGGCCAGCTTGACCGCATCGGCAACGTTGTTGCCGGCCACGGCTTCCACGCCGTGCTGCGCAAAAAGCCCTGCTACTTCCTCGGGAGGCACCGCCCTGGGATGCCGCGACTTTGCCGCTATGACAAGGCCGGCGTTTTGCGCCAGTTCGGCCACTATCCCCTCTACGTTCTTGTCATTGGAAAGGCCGACGACGTAGATGAGCCTGCGGTAATCCAGGTAGTCCTCCAGGGCCTTGCGCAGTATCCTCGCCGAATACGGGTTGTGCGCCCCGTCCGCTATGAGCAGCGGCTCCCGGCTTAGCACCTCCATGCGGCAGGGCCAAGCCATGGAATCGAAGCCGCGGCTGATGGAATCGCCGGATACGGTAAAACCCGCTTCATTGAGGACCTGCAGGCTGACCAGGGCGGTAACGGCGTTCTCCACCTGGTGCTCTCCGAGCAAAGGAATGTGGAGCCGGAGCTTGCCCCGGGGGGTGAGCATATCAAGGGTCTGGCCTTCAATATGGTGTGAGACGCGCCTCGCCTGGCACTCGTCTCCGGCCTGGATGAGGGGCGCGCCTCTCATGCGGGCTACATCCCGCAAGACGAGCATGGCCTCCTCCTTCTGGGGGCTTGTCACAACGGGCGTCTCTTGCTTGATGATACCAGCTTTTTCAAAGGCAATCTTCGCCAATGTGTCGCCGAGAATGCGGGTGTGGTCTAGGCTGATAGAGGTGATCACGCTTAGCTGCGGCTGCACCAGGTTGGTAGAATCCAGCCTTCCCCCAAGCCCTACCTCTATCACCTGGAAGCCAGCGCGCTGCCTGTGAAAATGGAGGAACGCCATGGCGGTTAGAAGCTCGAACGTAGTGACCTCCCCCAGCGAGCCCTTGGAGTTGACCGCCTCTACTTCGGGCCATACCGCTTCCAGGAGCGCGGCGAACTCGTCTTCGGAAATAGGGGCGCCGTTGAGCCGGATACGCTCCCTGAACGTGTGCAGATGCGGGGATGTAAACAGGCCGGGGGTGTACCCCTGGGCGGCAAGTACAGAGGTGATCATGGCAGCGGTGCTGCCCTTCCCCTTTGTGCCCGTGACATGCACCGTGGGCGTCTTCAGGTGGGGGTTGTCCAACCGCTCCAGGAGCAGACGTATCTTGTCCAGGTTATAGCGGCCCCCGCTCTGGGTGCGGCCTGAAACGCGCTCCAGGTCGGTGAGGCTCAGCAGTTTGTCAAGGGCTTGCCTATACTCCACGTCTAGTCCTCAATGGTCGCGAATATGGCCTGGCATCCTGCCCAGAACCATCTTGACGCCGTCCAGAAACGACACTTTGCGAATGTAGTCTATATTCCCCGCGAGCGGCCTGGGAGAGAAGCCGAACTCTTTGCTTACAGTGTCTGTCTCCGTGATATTATCGAATTCGAGCATGCTCAGCTGCTGGCTTGTGGCCGGAGGGTGAGGCAGCAGCTTTTCCATCAGCTTCACCATAGGACGCATGAGGCCAACGGGCAGATGCAGCTTCCAGCGCTTGGAGCCGTACGTCTCCGCGATTGTATCCAGAATTCCATCGTATGTGATGTGCTCAGGGCCGCCTATTTCAATGACGCGGTTTTTTGTTTCGTCCAGCTCCAGCGTCCTGGCTATGGAGCGCGCCACGTCCTCAACATGTATAGCCTGAAAGCGGACTTTTCCGTTCCCTATTACGGGAACCAGCGGGAATACCCTGGCAAGCCCCGCCAGCGTGTTGATGAACTCGTCACCTTCTCCAAAGATTATGGAGCCGCGCAGTATAGTGTACGGCACGCCGCTTTGAATCAGGGCCTGTTCGCCGCGCCACTTGGACTGCAGGTACGGGAACCTCGGGTCGTCCACAGCGCCGATGGCGCCCATCAGCACAAAGCGCGATACTCCTGCGTTCAGCGCCGCTTTGGCCAGGCTGGCCGTGCCAAGGTGGTTGACCCTATCGAAGGTTGCTTCGCCGCGTTCCCTTATGATTGCCACCAGATGGACCACCGCATCCATGCCGGACATGGCGGCTTCCAACCCTTCCCGGTCGGTCAGGCTGGTCTGGCTCACTTCCACGCCTTCGGGAAGAAGGTGCTGGCGCACCGGCCCGCGAGCCAGGACGCGCACCGCATGGCCGCTCTCCATCAGGCGAGGGACAACGTGACGGCCCACAAAACCGGTGGCGCCGGTAACAAAGATTCGCTGCATAGTCGCTTCCTGGCTCAGATTGCGACGTGCAAAACGCCATCTGAGTGATGGTTACAGCCTAGCATTCCAGGGATGAACTAACAATATTCATTCAAATAGAGAAAAAAGCGCAACATAAAGTGTTATAATCTCGCTCTAGCTCAATATCTGGCGCCCATTGGAAAAAAGACCCGTTGCCAGGTTGTTATTGAATGCGCCCGAAATATGTCCTACTTTTTTCTTGTTGGTATCCAGTGAAGCGGAGAAAATAGAGAGTCCATGGAACCGTTTGTCCATCTCCACGTCCATACCGAATACAGCATGCTGGACGGCCTGAGCCGGATACCCAGCCTTGTGCGGCACGCCAAGGAACTGGGCATGGACAGCCTGGCGATAACGGACCACGGCGGCCTTTACGGCGCGGTGGAGTTCTATTCGGAGTGCATCAACGCTGGGATCAAGCCGATAATCGGCTGCGAGGTATACGTGGCCGCCGGCAGCCGCCACTCCAAGGGACCGGGAGACAAGAGCCCGTTTCATCTGACCCTACTCGCCAAGAACAACACGGGGTATCGCAATCTGATTCAGCTGGTGAGCAAGGCCCACCTGGAAGGCTTCTACTACAAACCGAGGGTGGACAGAGAGCTGTTGGAGCAGTACGGCCAGGGGATCATAGCCCTCTCAGGCTGTCCTTCCGCGGAGGTGCCGCAGCTGCTGGTCCAGGGCCGCATCGACGAGGCAAAAGAAGCGGCCATGTGGCACAACAAGACCTTCGACGGGTACTACCTGGAGCTGCAATCCCACGAGCACATCCCCAATCTGGAGGAGCTGAACCAGGCGCTGATTTCGCTTTCAGAGGAGACCGGCATTCCCCTGATACTGACCAACGACAGCCACTACACGCTCAGAGAAGACGCGCCCATCCAGGACCTGCTGATCTGCATACACACCAACACTAACATCAACGATGAAAAGCGCCTGCGAATGGATGACGACTCGTTCTATCTACGCTCTTCGGATGAGATGGCGGCATTGTTCCCCGACCATCCCGAGGCTTATAGCAACACCAGGGTCGTCGCCGAGCAGTGCAACGTTGAGATGGACTTTTCGTCGCTCCACCTGCCGGAGTACACGCCTCCCGACGGGCTGACGGCGGAGGATTACCTGGTGAAGCTGTGCTGGGAAGGCTTGGCAAGGCGCGTTCCCAAGGCAGACCAGGAATACGAGGAACGACTGCGCTACGAGCTGGACGTGATCAAGAAGACGCAGTTCGCCAACTACTTCCTGGTGGTTTGGGACATCGCCAGATTTACCCGTGAAAACGACATCCTCCTTGGCGTGCGCGGCAGCGCCGCGGCCAGCCTTGTCCTCTACGTAACAGGGGTTACAGACATAGACCCCCTGGCCTACCGCCTGGTATTCGAGCGGTTCCTTAACGTGGAACGCAAGGAAATGCCCGACATAGACATGGACTTCCAGGACGACCGTCGTGACGAGGTGCTGCAATACGTCAAGGACAAGTACGGGCATGACCACGTTGCCCAGATCATCACGTTCGGCACCTTGGGCCCCAAGGCGGCGCTACGCGACACGGGCCGCGCCCTCGGCATGGCCTACGCGGACGTCGACCAGGTGGCCCGGCTTGTGCCGTTCAGGGCGCGTTCCCTCAGCGAGGCCATGGAGATGGAGCCGAACCTGAAGGACGCCTACGACAACGATGAGACGCTGCGCAGGCTGATTGAGAACGCGGGTAAGCTTGAGGGCGTGGTTCGCCACTCCAGCACACACGCCGCCGGTGTGGTCATATCCAAGGAGCCGCTGGCTGAATACGTGCCTCTGCAGAGGCCCATCAAAGGCACCGACGACAACGTGGCAATGACCCAGTTCTCCATGGACCCCATTGCCAAACTGGGCCTGCTCAAGATGGACTTCCTTGGCCTGACCAACCTCTCCATCCTGGACAAGGCTATCGGCATCATCAAGGAGCTTACCGGCGAGCAGGTTGACCTGGGCAGCGTGCCCTTTGACGACGCAAAGACCTTTGCTCTCCTTTCCTCAGGTGAGACCACGGGACTCTTCCAGCTTGAAGGCTCCGGTATGCGCCGCTACATCAAGGACCTCAAACCCTCATCCCTGCTTGACGTTGCAGCCATGATAGCGCTCTACCGGCCGGGCCCCATGGACCATATAGATTCGTTCATCCAGTCGAAACACGGCAAGCGGGAGGCTGAATACCCGCATCCCATGCTGAAAGACATCCTGGAGGAGACGTACGGGATCATTGTCTACCAGGACCAGGTTCTCCTCATTGCGCAGGCCATGGCCGGATACAGCCTGGGCGAGGCGGACATAGTCCGCAAGGCCATGGGCAAGAAGATACCTGAGATCATGCAGCAGGAACGGGACAAATTCATCGATGGGGCTTTGAACCAGGGCTACGACAAGGGGCTGGCGGATCAAGTCTTCGACCTGATAGAGCCGTTCGCCGGGTACGCCTTCAACAAGGCCCACAGCGTCAGCTACGCCGTCATTGCCTACTGGACGGCCTATTTCAAGGCGAACTATCCCGTGGAATACATGGCGGCGCTACTCAACTCCCACGCCGGACAGAACGAACGCATAGCCGTAGACGTGGATGAGTGCACCAGGCTTCGCATACCGGTGCTCAGACCGGACATCAACCGCAGCAGCGTACGGTTCACCGTGGACACGGACTCGTCCGGGAAGAGATCAATCAGGTTTGGCCTGGGGGCGGTGAAACACGTGGGCTCCGGAGCTATGGAGGCGGTAATCCGCTCCCGGGAGGAGCACGGCCCGTTCCAATCTCTGGAGGAGTTCTGTCGCAATGCCGACTTGGACGCCATGAATCGCCGCTCGCTGGAGAGCCTGGTCAAAGTGGGCGCTCTGGACGACTTCGGTCCCAGGGGGTCTCTGCTGGCAAGCGTGGAGAGGATCCTTCACGTGGCGCAGCAGGAGAAACGACGGAAAGAGTCGGGGCAGACCAACATGTTCGACCTGTTTGGAGATTACGTGGAAGCGCCGGCGAGCGTGGTGGAGCTTGTTCAAGG
>CAYVEN010000013.1:22153-31211 GCA_964450505.1 uncultured Dehalococcoidia bacterium
TGGGTGGCTGGAACGCTGATAACCGTTGAGGGCAAGCTCCGCAACAACGACGGCAAGCTTTCCGTGCGGGTCTCCAAGGCAGGGGTGTTCAACCCGCAGGACGGGGATCTCTCTCACCATGAAGCAGCAGCAGCCGAAGCTGTTGCCGAGCCTGCCCCAACTCCAACGGAGGCGGTCGCGGAACCCGTCGTGGAGCAGGAGGTCCCCCTAGCAGAAACCAACGGCCATGAAGAGACCGCTTTGCCGGAAGAGGTTGTGCTGGGAAGCAACGGTCGGAACGGCTCCAACGGTTCCAGCGAGAACAGCAACGGCAACGCTGTGAACGGCGATGAAACGAGGAAGGGCGTCCTGCTCAACCTGACCGATACGGGTAACGCTTCGGATGATGCTTACCTGCTGAAGTCGGCCATGGAGCTGCTGCTGGAATATAAGGGAACGGACCACGTTTACCTGGACATAACCTCAAACAGCAATCGTGTGCGCCTTGAAATGCCCATGATAACCACCAAGTTCTGCCCCGCGCTGGAAGTGAAGCTCGATGCTCTGCTGGGCCCGGGACGCACCCGCCTCATCTGATTGCCATGGCCAATAAGATTAAGTGGGTCTATCTAACCACGGCTCCAGATCAGCTTACCGCCGAGATGTGGAGAGGTCTGCTCAACAACGAGGGAATACCCGCCATGGTGCGCGCCGGCGACACGGCTTCCTACCTGGGAGTCTTTGCGGGACCGACCAGGATACTGGTGGACGAAGCGGCTCTTGAAGAAGCATCCCGGTTTCTGGAAGAGCAGCTAGGGCCTGAAGCGCTCAGATAAGACGGTGCGCCTTAGGCAAAGCCCCCTCTATCTCCAGCAACCGCTGCTTCAGTGACAGGCCACCGGCGTAGCCGTGCAGGGAGCCGTTGCTGCCAATGACACGGTGGCAGGGAATGATTATAGCCGCCGGGTTGCGAGCCATGGCCATGCCGGCTGCTCGCGCCGCTCTGCGGTTGCCCGCCTGCTCCGCCAGCCAGATGTAGGTCCTCACCTCGCCTTTGGGGATGGACCGGCACGCTTCCCAGGCCTTGACCATAAAACCGGAGGCTCCTTCCAGATCCAGTTCGTCCTCAAAGTCCACGTCAGCCCCTGAAAAGTAGGCTTCCAAGCGCCTCCTTAGGCTGTCGAACCGTGGCGGTGAATGGTCGGCATCGGGAGCCTGGATACGGAGCTCCTGCATCGCCTGTTCTCCGGAGGATTTGGGCAAGACAAGCCTGCGTATGCCTCTATCCGAGGCAAGCACGGCCATCCAGCCCAGGGAAGTGTGGAATACGTCGAAGCGGCAGCGGTCGGTCATTACTCCGCGGCGCGTCCGCTGATCCGGGTGCCCGGCACCTCTATGCTCTCCAGAATCTGCTGTATGAGGCGTCGACCATCCACACCCTGCATTCTTGAAGAGGCGGTGAGCACCAGCCTGTGCGCAAAGACCGGCTCCGCCAGCTCTTTCACATCGTCGGGAAGAACGTAGTCGCGGTTGCGAAGCAAAGCCAGGGCCTGAGACGTCCTCTGCAAGGCCAGCGAAGCCCTGGGTGAAGCGCCCAAAGCCACGTCGCGGTGACTTCTAGTTGTATCCGCCAGGGTGACTATGTACTGCTTGACCAGAGGGTCGACGTACACTTCACGGGCCTTCTCCTGCAGAGCGAGCACCTCTTCCGGGCTTGCCACGGACTCAAGCTCCTCGAATGGGTGGACGAACTGTTGTCCATCCATTATGGCTACTTCGTCATCGAAGCCCGGATACCCAAGGTGAATGCGCAGCAAGAAGCGGTCGAGCTGGGCTTCAGGAAGAGGAAAAGTGCCTTCGTATTCTATGGGGTTCTGCGTAGCCATTATCATGAATGGCTGCGGCAAGGGATGGGTGGCGCCCTCCACGGTTATCTGGTTCTCTTCCATGGCTTCCAGCAACGCCGACTGGGTTTTGGGAGTGGCCCGGTTTATCTCGTCGGCCAGCACTACCTGGGCAATGATGGGCCCGGGCCGGAACTCGAAGCCGTTGGTCTTCTGGTTGTATACGGATGCGCCCGTGATGTCGCTGGGCAGCAGGTCCGGGGTGAACTGCACTCTGCTGAAGGAGCAGCCGGTGGAACGGGACAAGCTCTTGGCAAGCATTGTCTTGCCCACGCCTGGCACGTCCTCTATGAGCACGTGCCCTCTGCTCATCAGCGCAATGACGCCCAGCCTGATGGCGTCGTCCTTGCCAATGATCACCCTGTTTATGTTCTCAATGATGCGCTCGGCGACTACGCCAGCCTGGGTTTCCTCTTGCTTAACGTCTGTCATTTTGCCCTCGTTTAGTTTGCAGGACGCCCTACCCTGCTCGTGGCGCCCAAGCGCCTATGAGTCTATTCTGTTCCTCTCTCTTTGCAAGAGACCAGAGTTTGGATTCAGTATAGTATCACGAAATGCGGGCGCAAGGGGACTGCGCCGCGAACTTTCCGCAACACACTGAGAATGCCGGATATGACAAGCATCTTGACATCAAGTTAGCAACGCACTATGATGCCTGCATGAGAACTACGCTGACGCTGGACAATGACGTGGCTGAAGCCCTCAGGGAGAGGGCGCGGCTCATGGACGTGCCATTCAAGCAGGTGGTGAATGACGCCCTGCGGCGCGGAATGCTGCCGGAAGCAAGTAGGCCGCCTGTGCCCAGGTACCGGGTTGTTCCCAATCACAGCGCCCTTGCCTCGGGAGTTGACCCCTTGAAGCTGAACCAGCTCAACGATCAGCTTGCGGCTGAGGCCTTTTCCCAGCCGGGCGCGAATTGATAATCCCTGACATCAATCTCCTGGTCTACGCCCACAACGACGGCGCGCCTTATCACGAGGCTGCCAGAGACTGGTGGGAGGGACTGGTCAACGGTTCGGAGAGGGTGGGCGTGCCATGGATCGTGTCCACGGGTTTCGTACGGCTGATGACTCACCCCAGGGTCCTTGCACAGCCTGCGTCCCCGGATGAAGCCGTTGACTACGTCCGGGAGTGGTTCCGGTTTCCCCACGTCATGCCCGTCAATCCCGGGGCCGACCACCTGGCCCACTTCCGGCGGAACCTGGTTGCGGCCGGCGTCGGCGCGAACATGGTGACCGACTCCCACATCGCGGCCCTGGCTATGGAGCACCAGGCGGAGGTCCACTCCAACGACACCGACTTCAGCCGCTTCCCCGGCCTCCGCTGGCGCAATCCCATCTGACGGCGCGCGGACTAGTTGGCTCTCGACGCCAACAGGTCTACGACCTCGAGCGCCGCGAGGTACGTCGTGGCGGCCCGCACATTCCTCGGCCAGCTATGCGTGTGGTAATGTCTTAGGGTGTTCTTTCAAGAACTGGGAGGTTGGCTAACCAATTGAGCGCCGCGAGCGCCGAACAGCCGATACGATTTGAGCCGGAGGAGGCCTGTTCTCCGTCGGTTGCGTTGGTGGTCGGAGCCCAGGGCGCCGTACTCATGCTCGCGCCGACGGCTTTGAACGTGGCGGTCGCCGTTCGCTCTTCCGGGCTCGACGATACCTATTTGACCTGGAGCGTCTTCGCGGCGCTGGTGATCAGCGCGGCCATCACGGCGTTCCAAGCGTTCCAGTTCCGGCGGTTCGGCGCAGGCCATATTGTGCTCACCTGTCCTGCCGCTCTTTTCATCGGTATCATGGTGGCGACGGTTTCAGCAGCCGGACCATCGACCTTCGCGAGCCTGCTGGTCGCCTGCTGCGTGATCCAGGTCGCGCTGGCCTGGTGGCTGCCAACGCTGCGCCGGATCTTCACGCCGGTGGTTACAGGGACGGTGACCATGCTGATTGCCGTCAGCGTGTTGCCAATCGCGTTCGATAGCGTTCAGGACCTGCCCACCGGCGCGCCGGCCGTCTCCGGCCCGGCAGTCGCCGGAACAACGCTGCTGGTCTCGGTGATTGTAGCGTTGCGCGCCAGGGGACGCTGGCGTCTCTTCGGCCCGTTCATCAGCATTCTGGCCGGATGCGCTGTCGCCGCCGCATTCGGTCTGTTGGACGGAGACCGAATCGCCAATGCTAGATGGTTCGGCATCCCGGAATTGCCGGCGTTGGGTCTTGATCTCAAGCCCGGCAAGGAGTTCTGGGCGCTTCTGCCCTCCTTTGCCATTCTGACCCTGGTTATCGGCATCAAGACCATCAGCGACGGCGTTGCGATCCAGCAGGGGTCCAGGCGAAGGCCGCGGGCCATCGATTTCCGCCAGATACAGGGCATGGTGAGCGTCAACGGCATTGGCATGCTGCTCTCCGGCATAACGAGCACGCTGCCTCCAATGTCCTACTCCTCATTCAGTGTCTCGCTGATCAACCTCACTGGCGTCGCCGCCCGTCGAGTGGGCATAGGCGTGGCGGTCGTCACGGCAGCGCTGGCCTTCTCCTCAAAACTTGCCGCCCTCCTGCTGACAATCCCCGGACCCGTATTGGGCGCTTATTTGATGCTCGCCATGGGCATGCTCTTCGTCAGCGGGTGGCAGACTATCCTGCGCGAGGGCCTCGACCCCAGGCGCGTGCTGGTGGTCGCGCTTGCCAGCGCGTTGGGCTTGGGTCTGCACAATCACTCCATCATGCGGGATCTCCTAGGTAATGAGATAGGCGGACTGCTAGGCAATGGCGTCACCATTGGCGCTGTGGTTGCCATCGGCATGACGCTCCTCCTCGAAGCGTTCAGCTCACGCCGCTCCCGCCTGGAGGTCAAGCTGGACATGGCCTCGCTCCCCGCTATCGACGCGTTTCTTACCCAACTGGCTACTAGATTGGGATGGAACGAAGCATCCAAGTTGCGGCTGCGCGCCGCCGGTGAAGAAACCCTGGCCAGCATGCAGGCACGGGAGGACGATGCCGACGGCTCGGAGCGTCCGCGCCTGATCATCGACGCGCGGCCGCAGGGGAGTATGGTCGAACTGGATTTCATCGCCACAACGCGGCAGGAGAACATTGAGGACCAGCTGGCGTATCTGACCAGCGACGTCCCCATACTAACCGTCGATGATCTTTCGCTCCGGCTGTTGCGACACCATGCCTCTGCCGTGCGCCACCAGAAGTTCCACGGCGTAGACATAGTCACGGTCCAGGTAGAGGGCAGCGCCTGATTCGACCTCTGGGCGCGGCAGGGAGGGGAGCAAAGCGCAATCAGGCTGTGCTGAGAGTGCGCGGGTCCGTTGCAACGTCCGGGGCGCTGGCTAGGATTGCCCGGTCAGACGTAGCCAGCGGGACGCCCAGCGTCCGGGCGACGACGACAAACTCTGCGTCGTACGCAGTGAGGTCGCACTCCAAAGCGGTATCTATCACCTGGGAGCCGCTCACACTGATGATGCGGCCTCCCAGCACCAACGACGCATCATCGCACATGGCCTTGGCCTGCTCAGTGGTCAACTCTCCCCTCCGCACAAAGCCGAGCAGGACGTTGCGCAACTCGCTGACCAGAATGCCGGGCCCCGCCCATTCGGCGTTCTGTTTCAGCAGCGCCGCTGAATCAGCACCGTCTCCTCCACCCACCACAAGGCTCGTCATTACATTCGTATCGACGACAATCATGGCCGGCCTGCGCCCCTCATCTCTCGCAGGGTGTTCTCACTTAGATCTATATGACCGATGTCCTCGCGCCTGAGGCGTATTCGTTCCAGAAGCGCCTGTATGTCCACCGGCTCACTACGAACCGACGCCACCAGCCTGGCAAGTATCTCCCCGTTCAGGCTGCGATGGTTACGGCTGGCAGCTGATTTTAGCTCCTGATGAAGATGTTCCGGAATGCCTCGCAGCGCCAAGTCGGGCATATTCACCTCTTTCTCAAGCGTGATGTCATAATGATACCACAACGGCATCATATCTGGTACAGCTGTGTACGGGGGCTGCCGGCGTTCCATGATTCGATGTATATGCGCACTATGGTTTCGGCATCAACCACTGCGGCCGATCCGATTGTTGACGGTAAACCTGCGAGCGTTTTCTGGTTCAAGTGACTGCCTGGTCCTCATCAGTACTGCGATGGCCTCTGTAGAGTCAGCGGCACCCCTTCGGCAACTGCTGCCTGACCGAGCGCCCCGTCCAACGTTGCAAGCTCTGCGCTCTCCCTCTTGGCCAGTTCCAGATAGAGGGCGTCATAGAAGGAAAGGGCATGGGCTCTTGCCAAGCTAAAGGCGGACTGAAGGTCGGGGTCCTCATCCGTTCGGATGGGCAAGCCCTTCAGGGCATCCAGCCGGTCATTGACCGCTTCCGCAGAAAGACGCCCACGTCGCTCTGCAACCAGCAGCGTGTTTCGGGTCTCCAGATGCCACAGGTACGGCGCCAGCGCTCCACCCTCTTTGAGCCGTTCCAGCGCCTTATCCGCACGAGGTTCCTCGTCATCGTCGAAGAGCCAAGATACGACAACGGATGCATCGACAACCAGGCCACTCATAGGCGGTGACCCTCATGGCGCGCGGCGAGGATCTCCTCCGTGGAGAAAGCCACTCGTTCCCACCCGGCGCGTCGCTGACGGAAACGCTCCACCGCCCTTTCTCGATTTGCGCGGTCCTGCGCCGGAGCGGGAACAAGATGTGCAACCGGCTTGCCGTGCCGGGTTATGGCAACCGTCTCTCCATGCTCTACCACTCGTAGAAGTTCGGCCAAACGCGTCTTAGCCTCGGTGGCTTGAATCTCACGCATATCTAACTCCAACCAGTTGTTTTGACCATACTATTCTAGCAATGGCCATCTATTCAATTCAACCTGGTGGGTCGGAACGTACCGAACTGCGAATGTTTCGTTGAGTTGTCGCGAGCCTCCCCTAATCCCGCCTTGCCTTGCCGCCCCTACTCCACCACTATGACGTGCACCCCTGTTGGCAGTCCCCGGCGTGAGCCGGGAATGTCCTTCACCGTCCCGTCCGCTTGCGGGACCAGACACTGGTTGCCCACGCCCTCCAGGGCCGTGCATGGTTGCACGTTCACCTCGTAGGTCCCGGGGGCCAGGCCGGTGATGGTGTGGGTGAGCACGCCGGTGCCTAGTTTGATCTCTGAAATCCCGTCATAGGCGGTCCATGTGAAGTCCGAGTCTGCTTCACCAGTAGAACCTTCTCCCCAATAATCACTTCCGTCTCTTTTGATCGGAAGCAGGGGCTTCTCCCGGTACGACAGGATGTACGCCTCCAGCACCCGGCGGTTGTTGTCGTCATTGGTGACGCCGACGGTTACCCTTGGCGTTTCAATCAGATCGTAGCCGCCGCCGGCAATCGCGTGGATGATTTCTGCCCGGTCGAACAGGGAGTGGTTGTTCTGGGTCGACGTGACCGTTATGGTCCGCGCCGTGTTCCAGTCGTCCAGCGTGAAGTCCAGGGACGTGGGTGAGACCTTTATGAATGCGCTGCCCTCCACCGACAGTTTCATGCTAGACGCCGTAGTGGGGGGAGACCTCAGCTCGAGGGTGTAGGTTGCCGTTCCCCCTTCCGCCACGGTCAGCGCGGTGGCGGATACCTGCAGGCCGCGGGAATTGTCCACAATGGTCGTCATCGTGCCGGCTACGGGCAGTCCTGGCGAGGAGCCGGTAACCGAGATATGCTCGTCATTCTCCCAGCCGTCGCCCGTGGCGGGCTGCAATGAGAACCGGGCCGCGCCGGCAGCGCCGCCCGCGGGTATGGTCAGGGTGAACTCGTCGACGGTGACGTAGTCCGTTTCCTCCGTGGCGGAGTCCTCGGCGCTGCCCACGGATACGGTAACGACGGTGTCCGTATCCATCGTCCCTCCGTTCAGCGTGCCCGTTACCGTGTAGGTGTCGGGCCCGGCATTTTCAAGGGTCGAGGCTTTGTCCAGCGACAGGGATATTCCCGTCGGGCTGAGTGACTGGCTACTAGATGGACCCCCACTCACCTTATGAGCGTTCCAGCTCGCGGTTATGGTGCCCGGCGCTTCGGAACTGAGGGTAAGGGGGTCAGGTCCCGGCATGGTCCCGGCCATGGCAAAGCCTTGCAGTCCACGGGGAGACGTGCCACGGACGCCATGGCTATAAGAACGTGCCTCTATGGTGTAATTGCCTCCTCTGTATATATCCAAACTCACCAGTGTGAGGGGCGGGCAGTTTATTCGCCCTGCATTGATGAAGCATTCAACTGATACATCTGCTCCATGGGCATTGGACATGAGGAATACTCTTCCGAGACTAGTGTTCGCGTTCGGCGTGCCGTTTACGAACCAGGCTCCGCTGGCGGCGACGGCAAACCTTTCCGGAACCGACCAGAGCATGATCTTTCTGCCGTCGGCCGATGTCTTTTCCGCCCCCACCTCCACCAGGTATTCCTGGCTCCAGGTCAGGCCGGGTATGTCGTAGGTGAGCTCGTGGTGATTGTCTACGCAGGGGGTTGTCGGGCTGACGGTGGTGTCGTTGCAGGTCATGGTCAGCAGCGGCGACGTTGTCCAGACGGCGTCATCGTCGTCCACAGGCTTGTGGCGCACCCGGTAGTCCAGCAGGCCATCGTACTGTTCCCACTTCACCTGCAGGCTCCCATCGTAATGGGTAATCACGCGATAGTCGTCATCTACGTTGATTATCTTGGTTCCGTGCGGCACGGTAAACCCCACCGCCGTCGTGTAGGTGTAGGCGTTTTCGGGAACGTCGTTGCCATAAGCCGAGTCCGTGTGGGCCAAACGGAACTCGAAGTCCCAGCAGAAATTGCCCTTGGCGCCGCATTCAAACCCGTTCGGGCCAATCCCTAACCTGTGGAATAGGGATTCGCGACGATCGGCCCAGGCGTACAGTGGCGAGGCGCCCCACGGGCCCCAATCGGTTGCGCTGGTCTTCCTGCGAATCTGCACGGAAATGGCGGCTACGTCGCAGCCGTCGTCCGGGGCGCTCCAGGACACCCAGGCTTCGTGGGAGCGGCTGGCGGATACCGAGACGACGGGGTTGCAGTCCGCGGCTGAGTACGTGGGCGGCGACCCCTCCCAGTTCACCTTGTGGCTGGAATTGTGGCCCAGGCCGTCGTGGGCAAGGGTGGCGTTGACGCCCGACGCCGAGCGGATGGTCCCGCCGCCTAGGGCCAGGGTGTTCTCCAGCACGG
>CAYVEN010000014.1:0-28517 GCA_964450505.1 uncultured Dehalococcoidia bacterium
ATGACCTGGGCTTCCTTGGCCCGGAGCTTTCCTGCGCTCACGGAGTGTGGCTGACAGAGCCGGACATAGATCTGCTTTCGGAATCCGGTACCATCATCTGCCACAACGCCAGCTCCAATCTGCGCCTCAAGAGTGGAGTCGCGCCCCTCAACCGGCTCTGGGACAGCGGGGTCACCGTGGCCGTGGGAATCGATGAAGCGGGTATCAATGACGACAACGACATGCTGCAGGAGATGAGGCTGGTGCAGAAGGTGCACCGCCTGCCCGGGGTGGACACGCCCAGCCCCACCTCGCACCAGATACTGCACATGGCTACCGTTAACGGGGCCAAGGCCACGTTGTTCGACACCCAGGTGGGCGCTTTGGAGCCCGGCAAACGCGCCGACGCCGTCCTGGTGGACCTTACCGGCATCACCGAGCCGTATCTGCACCCGGACACCGATATGGTGGACGCACTGGTGTACAGGGGGCGCGCCTCAGACGTAAAGACGGTGGTTGTGGACGGCGAAGTGCTCATGCAAGACGGAAGGATTACGAAAGTGGATAAGGAGGCCGTCTGGGCCGAGCTCAAGCAGCACATGTCCCGTCCCCTGGCGCAGAATGAAATAGACAGGGCCAACCTGGGCAGGGATCTGCTGCCCTACGTCAACGGGTTCTACAAAGAGTGGGGACTGCCGGGAGGGCGGCCTCACTATCTCTACAACGAGACGGAGTAAATCCGAGGGTCAGCTACGTACTCGCTTCCTCAATGTTGACGTTGACGTGCCGGTCGGCGGGGATGTTCTGCTGCGACTGGACCACTCCACCGGCGCATTCGACCCGCAGTTCATCGATCTCGCTGGCTGCGCCCAGTCCAAAGTGCGCGATTCTTCCTGGTTCCTGCGCTACGAAGTTTGTGGAGGCGTGCAGTTCCCGCATTTGGGTAACCTGGCCTGTAGTGACGAACACCTTGCAGCCTAGGCCGTCGCGATGCAAGGGCGGCTCGGCATCTATGGTGACTTTGAGCCAGTGGTTGGGTAGGGGCGTATCGTTGCGGAGAAGGATGGGGCTGCCGGGAGTGCGCACGGCTGCGCCGTCTTGAATGGCGAACTCCTGGTTATTGGTGATGAAGATGTCCAGATCGCCGTCGTTGTCAAAGTCAAAGAGGATGACGCCGCGACCCTGTCTGAGGTCGTCAGCGCCGACCTGTGAAGCGACGTCGAAAAAGTGGGAATTGCCCAGGTTTTCGAACAAGCGGGCGGGCTTGTTGTTCCACTTGCGGATGGTGTCAAGCTTTTCAGCGTTTACCCAGCCTGTAACGTGATAAATGTCCAGGTCTCCGTCGTTGTCTAGGTCACCGAAGCTGGAGCCCCATCCCCAGTTGCCATCGCGGACACCGGCTATGTCCGTCACGTCTTCAAAGGAGGCGTCGCCTCTATTGCGGAACAGGCGATTGCCCGAGCCGCCCCAGGGGCCTTCCTTGACCTCGCTTAGGTCGTAGATGCTGGAGATGAACCAGTCCAGGTCGCCGTCGTTATCGAAGTCGCCAAAGGTGGAGCCCATACCGTTCTCGTCGGTTCCCACGCCGCTGATCTCAGTGACATCATCAAATTTGCCCGTGCCGTTGTTCATGTAGAGCTTGGACCTGCCGTAGTCGGAAACGACTGCCAGGTCGGCGTAGAAGTCGCCGTTGAGGTCAGCGAACCGGGGAGCGAATATGAAGTTCTCGCGGGATACCAGTGAATTGCTTCGGAACTGATATCCTTCCAGGTAGCCGTCGCCCTTGTTGAGGTACATCCATAGAGACCAGTAGGGGTACTGTGGATCAGCATCTATGAATCCGTCTTCAATGGCGTCCTGTAGAGGCCCTTGTATGGGATTCCATTCGCCAAGGACCAGCTCAAGCAGGCCGTCGTTATTGATATCGCCCCAGCTTGGGCTGGTAGCGAATGCGGCCGGCTGCATAATAGGCGTGTCGCTGTGGCTGAAATGGCCGTCGCCTTCATTTATCAGAAGGACGTGCGGAGGGAAATCGTTGGCCACGAATATATCTATATCGCCGTCGTTGTCGTAATCAGCCGCTGCGGCGGCCATACCGCTTTCCGTGCCTATCGCCGCGCCTCTATCGGCCGCCTCATCCTTGAATGTACCGTCCTTCTGGTTAACGTAAAGCAAGGCGGGTGGAGCGTTGCCTGCAAGCACGAAGAGATCAACCCAGCCGTCGCCGTTGAAGTCCTCGGCCACTGCCCCGCCAGCCATCCAGCCGTTATCTACGTTGTCGTATTTCTCATCCAGAGGTACGTGTTTGTAGTCGATGCCTGACTGGATAGTGATATCGGTGAAACGCATTGGACTGTCGGTTCTAGTGATTCTGGGGGCGGTAAGGCTTTCTCCGTGAGAGGCGGCTTCGATTCTCAGACCGGAGCCATTGCTGGGAAGCGCTAGGCTGAAACCCAGAATGGCGACGCCGCCAATTATCCCTACGGTCCAGGTGGCGGCGGCGAAGGTGACCACGGCCCTCTTGGGCATGGACTTGGCCAGTCCCCAGAATGTTATCGGCCCTCCGGCAGCGGCGGCGAACAAAAGGGTGGCGGCGGGAGCCGGGCCCATGCCCAGCAGTAGTAAGAGCGCTACAAGCGGGATCTCGAACAGCAGCGGCACGTTGATCAGCAGTCCGAAAGTGGCGGCTATGGCGACGCCCATCAGGTTGTTTCCCAGGTACGTCTCCACAACATCAGGGCTTGTCCACTGCATGACCAGGCCGCTGGCGAACCCGGCCAGTACCATGATGGGGCCAAGCCGGACCACGAAACGCATGGTTGCTCTGCCCCAGTCTGTGAAGGCCTCACGCATTGTCGGGCCCCAGCGGGCGGACTCCGCAATCTCCAAGGGCCAGTGCGGCTCCTGTTCAGGGAAAGCCCTGTTCCGGCTTCTGGTTAGGACCATGACCACTAACGGGCCAATGAGGAGAGCCGCGGCAACACCCATGACCAACCGGCTCACGCCAAGCAACGGCGTGAACACCATGGCCACCATTACTAATGAAGGAATGTTCAGGGTGGCGGATCCCTGCACCATGCTGATGGCGCCTTCTATACCCATACCCGTTTTGCGGAAAGTGGAGGATATAGGTACTATGCAGGCGGAGCACAGGTTCATCACCGGGCCTACGGCAAGTCCCTTCAGAGTGCGCTTGAACGAGCTTTTATCCGTGGTCGTTCCCGTACTGCCGTTGGGGAAGAGAAAGGCCTCCGTCAGGCCGGCCACCACAAAGGCAAAGACCATACCCACGGAGACCAGCCGCAGATAGGTCAGGGAGAATTCCCACCACCGGGAGAAGAAGGTCGAATCAGGATCACGGTCTATGCAGAAGCTCTGGAAGCATTCCAGCGTTGAACCGGTAACGGCCTCTAGGTCGCCCTGTACGGTGTCCAGCTTGGGGAAACGATTGAATATAAGGAACAGAGCCAGGATAACCGCCGCCAGCAGCAGTCCCACAAGCCGTTTCTTTGCCAGCGCAGTATCCAGCATAATCGTCGTTCCCACGCTCAAAACGTATACGGTAATGAGTTAAGCTACATGCGTCCCTTTGCGGTGTCAAATAATTCACGGGACGTTCTCCATGAATCCAATGCCGGCTCCCGTTCGTATGGAGAATCATAGTGACCGGGAGATACTGCGTTCCGTGGCATTTTCAAGATTGCTGAATAAAACACTTGACAACTACGGGCGTGATATGTAAATTCCTTTCACTTGCCGACACAAGGTGTGTCGGCATTGCTTGGATTGTCCCGTAGGCTGGGAGACTCCAAGTCCCTAAAAAAATACAGGGGGTGCATATGTTATCAGGAAAACTAGCGAGACGGCTCCTCGCGGTGGGTATTTCCGTTGGCCTTTTGACCGTGTTGGCCTGCGGTTCCGCTGAGGAGGCCACGCCGACGGCAACGCCGACGGCAACGGCGATTCCGGCTCTTCCCACCGTAGTGGCGGAGCCTGTGGCAACGGCTGTTCCCACTCCAACGGAGGCTATGGATGACCAGCCTCAGTACGGAGGGAGAATTGGTAAGCCGGAAACTGAGGTTAACATCTTTGATCCGCACAACAGCCGGGCCGGATACGGGTTGCAGCTTGGCATGGTGGGCAACCTTTACAGTCAGTTGGTTAGGATTCCGCTGGACACCAGGACAGGCGTCGAAGGCGACCTTGCCGAGTCCTGGGAAGTCAGTGGCGACGGCTCAGAGTATACGTTCAAGCTGCGCGAAGGCGTTGTGGACCACGAAGGCAACCCTCTCACTGCGGAAGATATCTATGCCAACATGCTCCGCTATGTTGAGAGGATCAACGGCGTCTCCGTACGCCGCCAGGGTTGTGTTCGCAACTACGTTGCTCCCATCTATGAGGATGGCGATTCCATGGCGATGGCAGCTAACCCCGGCGCAGAGGTCATAGATGACAACACCATCCTGATCAGGCTGGTAGGCCCAAGAGCGGCCTTCATCCCCTGCATGACCGGTGGCTTCGTGGTGTTCCACGCCGACACGTACATCACGCCCATAGACACCGATCCTAACGAAGAGAACAGGGACCTGAACCCGGCGGAAGGCGAGTTGGGCGGAGAGTTCGGCCCGTTCAAGTTCGAGTCCTTTGAGATAGACAACTTCTTCAAGGTCGAGCGAAACGAGAACTACTTCCGTGATGGTCTTCCCTACCTGGACGGCATCGATATATACCGTATCTTTGAGGAGTCGGCTAGAGTCGCTGCCTTCAAGTCGGGTCAGCTTCACACCAGCTGCACGTGGGTCTGCTTTGGCAAGGCCAACGTTGATTCCATCGTTGCCGATCTGCCGGATACCCAGGTTCCTCACCTGGTCACCATCGGCTACAGAAGCTATCAGATCAACACGCGACGTGAGCCGTTCGGACCTCCAGGCGACCCCGACGCTGACAAGCTGCGCCGCGCCATCAACCTGGCCGTTGACCGCGACATAGTCAACAGGCTGGCCTTCGACGGTATCGGCTTCCTTTCACCGCCCTACTACGTAGGATGGGAGTATATATACACCGAAGATGAGTGGCGCGAGTTTGAAGGTTTCGCCAGAAACGAAGACAAGGGCCCGGAGATAGAGTTGGCCAAGCAACTCATGGAGGAGCTTGGGTACAACGAAAACAATAGACTCAAGACCACCAGCCTAAGCGCCACAGCGGGTCAGGGTCTGCGGGAAAATGAAGCCCTACAGACGCTGCTGAGCGAGATTTACATTGACGTAGAGGTCATCAAGTTGGACTGGGCCACAAGGTCCGCTCAGCTTGAGTCATACGACTTCGACATCTTCTCCGACAGCGTAGGGGCGACGTTCGTTGACCCGGATGTCTACCACACCAACATCTTCTTCCTCTTTGAGGACGGCAGCCGGAACCGCACGGGCCATCTACCCGATGGCTGGAAGGAACTGCATGACCAGCAGACCGTTCTGCAGAGCCTGGACGAGCGCGCGCCCATATTGAGGCAAATGGCTCAACTGGTCATGGCGGACAACTTCATGCTGGGCACCATAAGGCCTGCCTTGCAGCAGCCTCATAGGGGCAACTGGATGGGCTACAACCCTCCGGTGCTTGACGGCTCCAACTTCAGCTACGAAACGCTGTGGCTGGACCAGTCTTAGCAGTCTGAGCTAAGCGATATAGAAGGTTAGAGCCTACAGGCGCCTCAAAGCGCCTGTAGGCTCGCCTCTTTGGCCTTTGACCACACGCTATGAGAAAATACGTACTCAGAAGGCTGATTCTATTTATCCCTACGCTATTTGGCGTATCCATTGCGGTGTTCGTCCTATTGCGTATCATCCCGGGGGACATTGCCGCTTTGATCCTTTCCGGCCCATCCGGTGAGTTGACCTATACCCAGGAAGACGTAGAGAAGCTTAGGGAGCAGATGGGCCTGAACGAACCCATCTACGTGCAGTACATTGATTGGATGTGGGACTTCATCCGCGCCGACCTTGGTGAATCGTTCGTTACCCGCCTTTCAATCTCGGACCAGATCAGGCGCCAGCTACCAGTCACAATACAGCTGGCCATGTTCAGCATGATAGTGATATCCATCATCTCCATACCGATAGGCGTCCTTGCCGCGGTGCGACAAGACAGCTTTGTGGACTACATCTTGAGAGGGTTCGCTATCCTGGGGCTGGCAATGCCCAGCTTCTTTGTGGGACTGCTGGTTGTGCTGTTCCTTTCCGTCATGTTCTCTTGGTCGACGCCGTTGGGGTTTGTCCACCTCTGGCAGGACCCTAGCAAGAGCTTCCAGCAGCTCATATTCCCCGCCATAGCCCTCGGCTTCGCTTCCAGCGGACTGCTGGTGAGGATGACGCGAGCCCAGTTGCTGGAAGTCCTGCGTGAGGACTATGTAAGAACCGCAAGAGCCAAGGGACTGGGAGAGAAGGCGGTTGTTCTGCGCCACGCCGTGCGCAATGCGCTGCTGCCAGTAGTCACTGTTGGCGGAACCCAGATAGGATTTCTTTTCTCAGGCACCGTGATCATAGAGGGCATATTCAATCTTCCCGGTGTGGGACGCGGCTTGATCAGCGCTCTCAACTCCAGGGACCTTCCCGCTATCCAGGTGTACATCATGTACTTTGCCGGGATTGCGCTGGTAGCCAATCTTATCGTTGACCTCATGTACGCCTGGTTGGATCCCCGAATAAGATACGGATGATATAGAGACGATGGCTAGAGAACAAACAATAGGAAGATGGACAGCCGCCAGCAGGCCGTTGTGGTCGCGCTGGTTCGTGAGCACCAAGAGGTTCATTAGGCAGAAGCCTCTGGGCGCAACCGGACTGGGCATACTGTTCGTTGCCGCCGTCATTGGCATCATTGGGCCAAGCTTTACTCCCCATGATCCCTTGAAGGCGGACGCTTTTGCCATCCTGGAGTCTCCCAACTCAACCTACTGGTTTGGCACGGACGTGCTGGGGCGGGACATCCTGACCCGCATCATACTGGGCGCCAGGGTCTCCCTGTACGTTGGTATTCTTGCTGTGGCCGGCGCCGCCATATTAGGTTCGGCAATAGGCGTAACCAGCGGCTTTTTCGGCGGCTCCTATGATCTGGTGGTGCAGCGCTTCATAGACGCCCTTTCCGCATTTCCATCCCTGCTGTTGGCCATTGCTTTGATGGCGGCTTTCGGACAGTCGGTCAACAACATCATTCTTGCCCTGGCCATCATATTCACGCCCCGCTTCACCAGGGTGGTGCGCTCCGTAACCTTGGGTATCAAGGAGTATCCGTACGTGGAAGCGGCCCGCGCCATCGGCGCATCCAATATCCGCATCATGCTGCTCCACGTGCTGCCCAACACATTTGCCTCGCTCATGGTGATCTCCACCGCTTCCGTGGGGACGATGATCATTATCGAGGCCTCTCTCAGCTTCCTCGGCGTGGGAACGCCGTCGCACATCGTCTCTTGGGGTGCCATGCTCAGCGGCGACACACAGGCCTACTTCTCCGGCGCGCCGTGGATAGGCATCTTCCCCGGTGCGGCGCTGTCTCTCGTTGTCTTTGGCATCAACGTCTTCGGCGATGCTTTGCGCGACGTTCTTGACCCCAAGCTGCGCGGCAGATAACATCGGCCGCATCCCCCACTGTCTCTAGGAGGGAGGTAAACTTGACCTCTGACCGCCTTCCATTCGTCAAAGTCCTTGGCACGGGAGGGACCATTGCGTCCTGGGGTTCGCCGCGCTTGGAGCTTGTCCAGTACTGGCTTGGCGGCCAGAACTTGGACGTTCATCAGAACCTGGAGCGCATACCGGAGGCGGAGAACTACGCCAGTGTGGAAGCGGAACAGGTCTTGCAGACGCCGAGCATGGCAGTCGGCGCCTCCGAGTGGCTGGAGCTGGCCCGCTACATCAATGGCATCTTCCAGAACGAGCCGGAAGTGGACGGCATTGTGCTCACTCACGGCACATCCACCATGGAAGAGACGGCGTACTTCCTCAATCTGACGGTTAAAAGCGAGAAGCCAGTTGTTGTCACCGGCTCCATGAGGCCGCCCTCAGCCCTGGGCACCGATGCGGACAACAACCTGCTGGGCTCTATCATACTGGCGGGGTCGCGGGAAGCGCGAGGCAAGGGCGTGATGATAATGCTCAACGACGAGATTCAAGCGACTCGCGAGGTCACAAAGCAGAACTCATACCGTGTGCAGACCTTCGGATCGCGGGAGCTGGGCCTGCTGGGCTACCTGGACTCCGATCTGAAGCCGGTGTTCTACCGCGAGTCGACTCGCAAGCACACCCATCAGACCGAGTTCGACGTATCCGGCATTGCCGAACTGCCGCACGTGGACGTTGTGTATGCAGTGGCTGGCGGAAACGGCCTCCTGGTCAGGGCGCTTATAGAAGCGAAGGTTCCGGGTATAGTTGCCGCGGGCACGGGTGGCGGCGCGGGCGCCCCCGACTGGAACGATGCCCTGGTGGAGGCTCGCAATGCGGGTGCGGTCGTGGTGATGACCACTCGCGCCGGGGCAGGCCGCGTGATCCCCACTAACCGCAGCAGGGAGAGCGGCATCATATCGGGAGACAATCTCAGCGCTCAAAAGGCCCGCATTCTCCTCATGCTGGCTCTGTCAACGACCAACGACATAGGGCGCATCCAAAATATGTTCGATACCTATTGAGGTGAAGCTATGCCTGTGCCAAGACGAATAGGAGTTCTGCTCCCCTCTACTAACCAGGTGGTAGAGCCTGACTTCAACATGGCTGTGCCCGAAGGCGTAACGGTTCACGGCGAGCGTATGTGGCTGGAAGGACCTTCCGCGCCGGGCGGCGGCGACGGCATAGAGCTCATGGAGATGAACGCTGACATAGACCGCGCTGCCAGATACGTTGCCAGCGCAGGTGTGGAGGTCATAGCGTACGCTTGCACCAGCGGTACGTACCGTACGGGCAGCATACAGTACAGCCGTGAAATCTCGGCGCAGATCCGGACGGCGTCCGGAGGTGTTCCCTCGGTTACCGCCACGGAGGCTTCGTTGGAGGCTCTGAGGCGGTTGGACGCCAGGGTAGTCAGCGTGGCCGGTCCCTACGGAGCGACACTTCTGAACCAGGGGTTGAGGCCCATCTTGGAGGAGGCGGGCTTCCAAGTGGCAAGCGCCGAGGGGGAGCCTGAGATGCAACAACGCACACACCACGGGATCATAGGCAACCAGGACCCCAGCGTGATCGTTGATTTCGTTTCCCGGACGGCGTCCCAAGAAGCTGATACCGTTTTCCTGCCGGGTACGGCCTGGCGGTCTCTGGAAGTGGTGGATGAGCTGGAGCGCCGCCTGGAGAAGAACGTGATTACAGTGAACCAGGCCACCATCTGGATGGCTCTGCAGATGATAGGAGTTACAACGCCGGTAAGTGGGTTCGGCAGGCTCCTGGCCGCCATGCCCGTTCTGGTCAAGTAAGCTGCCTTCCCAGTATTTCCCTGGTCACCTCTATGAAGTTCCGCGCCGGCTTGGAGAGGGACTTGCCGCGCAGGGTAAGAATCCCCGTTTGCTCCACGGGAAGCAGGTTCATCAGACTGTAGACCCCCAGCCTTTTGTGGTCGTCTGCATCGATGGCGAAGCGGGGCCCTATGGAGATGCCGATACCCGTGGCAACGTATCTCTTGATCATGTCCAGGTCGTCCAGTTCAAGCGCCAAGTCGTAGGCGAGCCCTTTGCGGCGCAACTCCTCTTCAAGGACGGTACGGGTCAATGTATGGGGCCCCATGAGCACCAGAGGCCACCGGGTGATCTGTTCCAGGGAAGTTACCTCGTCCTCCAGGATGGGATGCCCCAGCGGCGCCATGAGAACGCGTTCGTAGGGGAACATGGGCACAAAGTCGAACTCATCGTTGATTGAATTATGCACGGCTACACCCAAGTCTACGTCACCGGCCTTGATCATCTGTAGGATCTCCCTGGTGTGTCCCGGCCGTATTCGCAGGGACGAACGGGGGAAATGAGCATGGAAGGAAGACACCACGGGAAGGAGCAGGTGCGAAATCACCACGTGGATGCCGGCTACGCTCACCGGCCCGTCCTCCTCTTCCGCCGCGGTCTGCGCTACTAGGGTCTGGATGCCGTCCAACAGCGGGTTTGCCAGCCTGGCAAGGGTAGCCCCGGCCAGGGTTAGCTGGATAGGACGCTTCACGCGATCAAACAGAAGAGTCCCTATCTCATCTTCCAGCTTCTTGATGTGGGTGGTTGCGGTCGGCTGCCCGATGTCCAGCTGCTCGGCGGCCTTGGATATGCTGCGAAGCCTTGCGGCAGTGGTAAACGTCCGTAGCTCTTTGAGTTCCACGGGAGCCTCCTTATATCATGAAAACAGATATAGTATATCACGTAACATTGCTTGACGTGATGTTAATACGGCTAGACAATAGTAATTGTCGGATGAATATATTAGGTATGCAGATTTAAGGAGGTAGAAGAAGTGATGCGCGGGTTCTTCAATTTCGTAAACCGGATAGACGTCAAGACAGGGTTTGAGGCTTATGCTTCCGCAATTCAGGACGACAGTTTTGTCGGTACCCTCACCAGGGAGCAGGCGAAGAGAGACTACGACTGGACAATCGACTCTCGCAGCTTGATTGACCTGAGTCTGATGTAAACCCCGTTGACAGAGCTAAGTGGACCGCACCCTACACTTAGCTTTGATGCCTGAGAAAGGGCACGCTTCAAGCGTGCCCTTTCTCTTTTGTATGGGCTAGTTTACGGGCAGCATCCTGCAGCCAAAACCGCCTTCTCCAAGCTGATGGGGGTCCGGGGGAAGGACGCGGAACGTATTGAACGGAAGGTCCTCACACTCCACGTCCGGCGGCGGCGAAACAATGCAGAACTCCGGATAAGCGGGGTCGCAGCGGCCCCATAAGCCGCGGCGTTCAGCTTGCGCGTCTCTCTGCAATCTCAGAAATCGCTCAGGGGCATTGCCCGATGCCTGGGCATATCCCTCTTCTATCAAAGAAAGGTTCACCATGAGGCCGTTGTCCAGTAGTGCAAGGCGCAAAAGAGAATCGCCTTCATCAGTCACGTTAGAGTCGCTCTCAAGGAGGACGGTTTTGCCCAGTACCAGCTGCCGGTTGCGCCTCGTAGCTTCTTCAGTGAGGTGTTCATTCTGGGGGATGGGATAGATCTGCGGCGGCTCCACCCAGGCGTAGCGCACCTCTTTTGCCTCGCCGCCCGGCAACAGGACGGTTATCCAGTTAACGGTGTGAACATCGGTAACCAGCGCCTCCGTCCGTTCGGCAGGCCGTTCCGCGGTCCGCTCCGAAGGCAAGTCGCCACAACCCGTTCCTATGGCCAGCAAGAGAATTGTAGCTGCAAACCAGTGCTTCATGGCCGGTAGCCGCCCGTTGAGTTCCATTCGCTAATATACACCAGGGCTGAATAATCCCTGCCCATGCTACAATACGCCTGCTCGTTACTATCCGTCTCCCGGGAGGACGAATGACTCAAGGCAAACGATCCATCATCGCCAATGTAGACCGCTTGAATCAACTCATGGACAGGGACGGCCTCTCTGCCGTAGTCGCCCGCTCCGGCAAGAACTTCACCTATCTCACGGGTTTTGCCTATCCAGGCACGTTGGCCCGCCACCTGGACTTCCCCGATTCACCGAGAGGCGTCCTTGTGGTCTGGCCCAGGCATGGCGACCCGGTCATGGTTCTAAATAGTTACGCCGCTCCTTTGGCACAGCGCGACTCCTGGCTGGAAAGAATCGAGATGTACGACGACTATGGGGAGTCGGCTTACGCCAAATCGGCCAAGGTGCTCGAGGAGATGGGACTGCACGAGTCGCGAATCGGTTTCGAAAAGACGTACGTCAGCGCGGCAAGATGGGAGGAGATATCCGCTCTTCTGCCCAAGGCTCAGGCCGTGGATTGCACCGCTATGATGGACGAGGTGCGCTGGATCAAGACCCCCGGCGAGGTGGATCTGATCAGGGAAGGCGCTAGGCTGCTGGACGAGGCCTACCTGGAGGTCTTTCCAACGATACGAGACGGAGATACGGAGCGCGAGATACACAGCAGGCTTATCGCGGCCTGCCTGCGTAGAGGAGCCAATTGGGCGCACGGCATCCTGAACTCCAGCCGCAACACGGTGGTCTACGGCGGCGAAAGCGATTTCCAATTCAAGAACGGCGACATCATCCGCAACGATTACGTGTTCTGGTACCAGGGCTACCCCGGCCATCAGTCCCGTACCGTTGTGCTCGGCGCGCCTTCTGATGAGCAGAAGAGGACGTATCAAAAGGTCCTGGGCATCTACCGGGGCACAATTGAGCAGGCTTGCCCCGGCGTCAAAGCCAGCGATGTCTACCGGTACGCTTCAGACGCATTCAAGAGAGAGGGCTTCACGGGCAGGGTAGCGCTGGCCGGACATGGTGTCGGTTCCTGGTGGCACCAGCAGCAGCCGTACCTGGTGCCATCCAACGACATAGTTATCGAGGCGGGGATGGTGCTTGCCTTCGAGCCGCACGTCGACTACTACCATCTCCAGGACATGTTCCTTATCACCGAGGATGGACGCGAGCACCTGTCACCGCTGTTCGGTATAGATCAGATGCTGGAAGTGGGCTGATTCCCGGCCTCCGCTTACTCAGCGCGGCGTACCGTCTCCAAGCGCAGGCTGTTCTCCGTTCCGTTGATGGGCTGCCAGCCGGTCAGATTTGAGCTGAACGCGTACGGCTGGTGTCGCCAGATAACAGGCACAGCCCAGTACTCCTCATAGGTCTCACGGTTCAACGACAGCAACCGTTCTTCTCTCTCCACCAGGTCGACTATGCTGCTCAACTCTTGGTGTAGGGCATCTCCCCGTTCTAGGTCAGGGTATGCCCGCCGCCCGCCTCTTCCGGACGTCATGTAGTCCTGTATCGTAGTATTGAACCTGGAGGTATGTGGAAACGCCCCGTGTATGAGCGGCGCAGGCGCCAGGTCATCGAACTCTTGGGGCCTGGCTACCCACCGTGCCAGCATCTGGGGGAACTCCGTATTCACAACCTCCACGTTGACCCCGATCTCACGCCAGTCTTCAGCCAGCATCTCGTTCACGTCAAGCATTTCCGTGAGGCCGTAAGCCGCTAGGGATAGCAGATGGACCGCTTCGCCGTCGTAGCCCGCGTCTTGGAGCAGACGCTGTGCCTCCGCACGGTCATACGAGTAGGGAGGAAGCCCCGCGTCGTACCCTTCAACGGGTGGACTGAAGAAGGGCGAGCCGCCCGCCAGCGTTGCCACCTCTGCCGGGTAAAGTGCGTTTACTATGCCTTCAAGGTCCGCTCCCAGGGCAAGCGCCTTGCGGAAATTCGGGTCGGAGGTCAGGTACGACGGGTCGTAGCTCATGAAGTAGAGCAGGGTCGTCGCCAGCACGTATTTTGGACCGCCTATGGAGAACCCTTCGGCCTTGAGAGGTTCTACATCGTCGCGATCGATGATGGTCATGTCCACGCGGCCCGATCTTAGAGACTCCAGCCGTTCCGCGGCGTCTTCCACTTGCACCAGCCGTAGTTTGTCGAAGGCCGGTATTCGCTGGCCGTCCCAGTAGTCCGCGTTTGCTTCGAACTCTATGTACTCCCCCAGCTTGCGCTCGCTGAACTTCCATGGCCCGCTGCCGATTGGATTCTCCGCCAGGCCCGTTTCTCCTTCCGATTCCCAGTGGTGCTTGGGCAGGAGAGGGGCGTCCCCCTCAACGGGCCCCAGCAGGTGCAGGAACTCTACGTTCGCTTCCTTGAGATGGATTTCAGCCGTGTACCGGTCGGTCACCACGACGCTATCCAGCGCCCCTTGAAGCAATGCGCAGACTCCGCATGCGGCCTCCTCCCTGGTGTAGTACTCCAGGCTGAACTGTATGTCATCCGCCGTTACTTCTGTTCCGTCGTGCCACTTCATCCCTTGACGAAGCCTCAGAGTGAGGCTCTTACCGTTGCTCCCGATCCTCGCGGACTCCACCAAACCGGCTTGAGGGGAAGGCTTTCCGTCTTCAGAGACCCCTATCAGGTGATCGTACAGGTGCCCGTGGTAGAGCAAGCCCTGGGAGGAGTCCTGCGAGGGGTCAAGCGTCTCAGGCCCGAACGACGGTATAGCCACGGTAAGTGCCTCTTCCCCGTCACTCAGCAACATCAAGACAGCGAATGCGCCACCCACTACGGCTACTGCGGCTATGACGGCGGCGATCAACCAGAGCTGTGGACGGGGTCTCATGGAGACACCTTTGACACGGAGTTGTCGCCAAAGTTGGCTACCCAGATGTCTCCGTCCACCGCCTCCACCGCGATGGGGTTCTTACCCGTAGGGTACGTGCCGATATCCTCCCCTTGCAGGTTTAGCCTCTGCACGTTTCCGTCCCTGTAGTTGACTACCCATATGCTCCCGCCGTCATAGGCTAGGGCCATGGGCCAGTCGCCTACCATATATTCACTCGTCACCTCTCCGTCGGCGCTGACCTTGCTCACCAGGTCTCTCCAATTTGTTGCTATCCAGATGTTATCTCCCTCGTGTAGCAGGTCCACGGGCCCTTGTCCCCCCAGCTCCCATGGTGTGTCATCGGACAACCCCACCTTGTAAGTGAGCACAATCTCCAGATCGTCGTTCAGCTTTTGCACCAGGGACTCATCCAGGCTGGCGACCCAAACAGCCTCGCCATCGTAGCTGAGAGCCCAGGGAGCCGGGTGAGCCCCGGGGATGCGTACGGTTTTAATGGTATTGCCGTCCAGGTCCAGCTTGCTCACCGAGTTGCCCCAGGAAGTGGCTACCCACATGTATTCGCCGTCGTAGAGCAACGCCGTTGGCGCCGTGTATCCGCCTCCAATGGGGTAGGCGCCTACCGTGTTACCTTCCAGGTCCAGCTTGGTCACCGAACTCTCGCCGTTGTTGGCCACCCAGATATGTTCTCCGTCGTACTCCAACGCTTTGGGTCCGCTGCCCACAGGATAAGCCCCTACTACCTGGCCGTCGACCGTCATCTTGGTCACGGTGTCCTTGCTTACGTTGGCCACCCAAATATGCTCTCCATCAGAGGTGAATGCTCGTGGTGTGTGAATACCGGGGATGTTCTGGACGGTTACTCCGCCGATGGTGACGGCCGGCGGTAGGGTTGCCGTCGGCGATGGGACAACTGTCGGCGAAGGGGTAACCGGCGGCGTTAGCTGTCCGTGGCGGCAGGCTGCCAGGAGTAGCGCGACGGCGGTAGCCAGGGTCAAGAAAAGGAAGAAGGCCCGCCTGCTTAAAGGTTGTTCAGGCACTCCAGAATCTCGGCGGGGAGTTTGATTTCAGACGTCCTCGCGTTCTGGACTATCTGTTCCGGTCTACTAGACCCCACGATTGCCGATGCCACAACGGATTTCGAGAGGCACCAGGCCAGGGCCACTTGTGTAGGCTCGTAGCCAAGGTCAGTGGCCGTTTTCTTCACCTGCTCCACCAACTTGAAAGTGGCTTCATTCCAGAAACGGGTCTTTGCGCCTCCGGCGTGACGGGAAGCCATGTGGCTGTCTTCAGGGGGTTCTTTGTTCATATCGTAGGCGCCGCTGAGCAGTCCTCCCATCAGCACCTGGTAGGGTATGACGCTGATGCCCTGGTCTTCGCAGGCCGGGAAAAGCTCGGCTTCAATGTCCCGTTGAGCCATGTTGTACAGGGGTTGCACCGATTCAAACCGCTCGATTCCCAGCTTGTTGCTGACCCACAGCGATCTGGCCAGTTGCCACGCCTGGAAGTTTGAGCAGCCGATGTAGCGAATCTTGCCCTGCCGCACAAGGTCGTTCAGGGTGATCATAGTCTCTTCTATCGGCGTATCGGGGTCCCACCAGTGCACCTGGTAGAGGTCTATGTAGTCGGTGCCCAAACGCCGCAAACTGCCTTCCACCGCGTCGATCAGGTGCTTGCGCGATAGCCCTCTGTCGTTGACGCCGGGGCCCATTTGTGAGAAACCCTTTGTGCCAATTACCACATCATGCCGCTTACCGGCGAGCGCCTTTCCCACCACCACCTCCGATTCGCCGTCGTTGTAAAGGTCAGCCGTATCGATGAAGTTGATACCGCTGTCTATGGCGGCGTCAACGACCGAGATGGCTCTGCTGTCATCCACGTAGCCCGCGCCGAACATGTTGGTGCCCAGGCATATCCTGGAAACTTTGAGGCCCGTGCGTCCCAAGTTGACGTATTCCAAAGAGTCCTCCTTAGCTGGTGAAACCGTACTGGCGGCGCCACTCTATATAGTGGCGTATCCCCGCCGCGGGGTCGTACTGCGGCTCGAAGCTGGCGTCCTGGCGCAGACGCGTGTTGTCAGCGGGTCCTCGCCCAGTGCCAATGCCGCTGCCTTCACCGGCAGGCGGCTCCAGGAACTGGACGTCCGGTACGGCTTGTCGGAACGCCTCCAAAACCTGGCCCTGGGTTACCATGATGCCGCGGGACACGTTGTAGAAGCTGTGGTTGAGCTTGGGTGCATCCAATAACCCTATGATGCCCGCGGCCAAGTCCAGCACGTAGGTGAGGTCTCCGCTGGAATGTCTTGGCTCTATTTTGATGGGCTCGCCGCGCACCGCTTTGCCCGTCCAGTCGTACATCATCGACATCACGGCGCGGTGGCTGGTAGGGCGCTCCATGGGCCCGTACGGCCCGCTCAGCCGGCCGCTGGCCGCTTCAAAACCGTGGAGCTGTCCGTAGCGGCGCGTGACAAGCTCGCTGGCGTATTTCGTGACGCTGTACAGGCTCTCTGGATCGAGCGGGATGTCCTCCTTCAGCGGCATGTCGGGCGGGCTTCCGCCGTAGACGCCTCCTGAGCTGACGTAGATGAACCGCTTCACCTCGTTGAGTCGGGCCAGTTCCAGCATGTTGACTGTACCAGTGAAGTTGATGTCTACAAGGCGCTTGCTGTCCGACCTTTCCAGTTCCTCGAGGACCACCGTGTACACGGCGGCGTGGATGATGCCTTCCACTCGTTTGCCTGCAGCCGCCTTCTCCAGCGATGCCATGTCCAGGATATCCGCCTGGGCCCAGGTGATGCGCTCCTTCACGGAATCGGTATAGCGCAGTAGAAGGTCGTCCGGCGGAGCTATGTCCACCGAAACGACGTCCCGTCCCTGCTCGGCGAGTGTCTTCACTACGTTAGAGGCGACGAACCCGGTGCCCCCGGTAACGATAACCGTCATCTCCGCCCTCCTATGGCTTGAAGAAGGTCAGTATATCAGCAGACGCGGTCTTTGCGCACCGACAGCCCATGGCTGGAACGACCTGTCACTTTATCCAGGCCGCTAGTTTGGTCATGTATACTGGTTGGCGATGTCCACCGAAGCCGAAGCATTCCATGGCAACTGCCGCTTCTGAAACCCACGACAAGCCGGCCCGACTCCCCGTCCTTGGTCTACTGCGTAACAAGGACTTCCGCATGCTCTGGGGAAGTAGTTGGGCATGGCATACGGGTCGCTGGACGTGGATGGTGGCTTCCGGCTACCTGGTGCTGCAGCTGACCGATTCAACCTTCCAAACGCAGCTCGTCGGCGTGGCGTTCTTCTCCTCTATGCTGTTGGGCGGCATTCTCAGCGGTGTTGTCGCGGATGCTTTCGATAGGAAGCGCGTGCTCATAGCGGCGCATCTCATAGACTTGGCCGTGCTTGGCATCACGGTTTTCCTGGTGTTTACCGGTCTGGCTGAGGGCTGGCACATAGTGATGCTAAGCGCCGTCTACGGGGTGCCGCACACCTTGGATATGGCGGCGCGGAGGACGTTTGCCCTGGACATTGTGGGCAGGAGTGGAATCAGCTATGCCAACGCCCTGGAGGGAATGAGCATGATGGCGGCGGGTATGCTGGGGCCGTTCCTGGCAGGCGCTCTGATAGACCTCATCCCCCTGGGGAAAAGCGCGGAGGCCGCCACGCCGTACTTGTTCATAATGATCATCTATGCCACTGCCCTGCTGGCGTTGCTGCGCGTGCGCTCTCCAAAGACGCAGAACAAGATACCGATAAGGCTCACCGCCATATTAACTCCTATTGGGGAAGGTGCGCGCGCCGTAGCGTCCAACCGTGCCGTTATAGGCACGCTGGGCGTTATTGTGATCATGAACCTGCTGTACTACTCCTATATTCCGCTGGTGCCCGTCTTCGCCGACAAAGTGCTTGGCGTGGGGCCGACCTTGCTCGGCGTGCTGGCGTCGTCGCAGGGCTTCGGAGCGTTCCTCACCGCCATTTTCATAACCACAAGGCCAAGGATAAACCGCAACTCCACGTACTTTGTGGTAGGCACGGCCGTGGCGTTCAGCGGGCTTCTGGTGTTTTCGCTGTCCAGCTTCTATCCGTTGTCCGTGGCCGGCCTGATACTGGCGGGTCTGGGCATGTCCGGCTTTGTCAGCATGGTGTTCACGCTGGTGCTGCTGTCCGTGGGAGAGGAGATGCGGGGCAGGGCAATGGGGTTCGCCAACACGGCGATAGGTATATCGCCGCTGTCCATGCTGGCCTTGGGCTGGCTTGCCGAAGCTATAGGCCCCGGACAGGCGGTGTCCATCAGCGCCTTGATTGGGCTGGTGCTGAGCGTACTCTGGTCGTACCGCTCTAGGGAGATGCGGCGGCTCTAGGCGTCATGCAAAGCTCCCCAGTGTCTGGCGGGCATCCGTATGGCTGCAAAGGCTAGGGCCGAAACCAGCAGAAGGGCGGCGCTGTAGAGGAACACCGTCTTTACCTGGAAGGCGTCGGCGAATAGCCCTGCGATCAAGGGAGAGATGGTGGCGGCTAGGAAGGTCATGCCGTACGTCATCGACGAGATGGTGGCCTGTAACTCCCTTCCACCCAAGTCTGAAGCTGCGGCAAGGAACAGCGCCTGCATGGAGTAGAGGAACGCGCCCATAACGACGATTACTAGTACCATGAAGAACCCTGGTTCCACGAAATACAGTGCAACGAGCAGAGCGGAGAACGCTAGTAGTGCCGGCACTATGATCACCTTTCGTCCCAACCTGTCGGAAATAGCGCCCATGACCGGCTGCGCTCCAATGCCTACGACCTGGGAAAGGGCTAGATAGACGGCCATTTCACCCAGCGAGTAATCCAGGTCCTCCCGCAGGTAGACGGGGAGGAATATGACAGTGGCGCTCTGGCCCAGGCTGCGTATTCCGGAGACGGCCAGTACGGAGGCAAGGCGGCGGTCTTTGAACAGGTCTCCAAGTGCACCGAAGTACTCCTTGAGGGAAGCCGCCCCTCCCTGCACCGTGGGCACGTTGCTCATCATGAACCAGACTACGGCAGCGGCGATCAAAGCGGGAATGATGCTCCACTGCAACGCCCCATCCCAGACAAGTGCGGTGACGGCTACGGCGGCAATGAGAGGGCCCGATGCTTCGCCGATGCTGCCTCCCATGCCGTGAAGGGATATCATCAGGCCCCGGCGGTCGGGGAACCGCCGGGACAGAGCGCCTAGAGCGGGCGGGTGATACAGGGAAGGCCCCAAGCCGACCAGCAGCATGGCAAGAAAGAGTAGGGGGTAGCTGGGGGCGGAACCGACCAGGAAGTACGATATGCCCATAAGGCTCAACGATATGGCAAGCAGTAGACCGGCCTGGTTGCTGAAACGGTCGCCCAGATAGCCAGCGCCCAGCGTGGTGACGCCGCTGGTGGCCTGGCGGGCGGTGGCAAGCGCTCCGAAGGAGGTGTTGCTCAACCCAAGGGCAATCTTCATCTCCGGGAAGACAATGGTCTGGAACCCTGAGATGTAGACGTGCTTTATGGCATGACCTAGCACAATGGCGACGGTGAGCAGGGTGCCCCTGCTATCTTCGCCTTTGTGTCGTGCCGGTGTTTCGCTCAATGTCTGTATCTCTTCAACCGTGATGCTCCGTGCAAAACGCTTGGAGTATAGAAGCTGAGGAGAGGAAAGGCAAAGGCTGGCGGAGGATTAGCTGGCGATACCTCAGATGCGGAGTTGATGGACTGCGATGTAGACGGCGGCGGCGATAGCGATCAGGGAGTAGAAGTTGAGGCCTATGAAGGGCAGGACAACTAACGCGGCAATTCCCATGGCCACTCCGGCAACCCACTGCAGTTCGCGACCCCGCTTGCCGCTGACTACCCGGCTTATGCCCTGGCCAATGAGGTACCCCAGACCGACAAGCCCCGCCAGCGCCGCGTAATATCCAAGGATACCAAGTGGCAGGGCACGGAGGAACACCAAGACCGCAACGCCTGCGATGGAAATGGCCGCTGCCGCGCCTATGGCGCGGGCATAATAGGCCGGAGTAATGTCCCACTGGGGTATCTTGGTAGGCCGTCCGCACTCGGGGCAGCGAATGCCCACCGGATGCTGCACCACGCACTTGACGCATATTGGCCTGTTACAGTGGCCGCAGCTGAGGGCGGTTTCCGTATCGGAGTGCTTATAACAGTAGCCTGTCATAATTCTATTCGCCGTTTTCTCTCTGATTGGGGCTGCGCTCAACCCATCTGCTTTTCTCCATGATATCCCTATCGTAAAGCAGGCGCGGCAACACCTTGTCTCGCCAGCGCAGCCCGGGCAGTTCGCTGCCTGGATTGGAGAGTAGCCGTTTCAGGATAGCCAGAATAAGCGCAACAACGGTGTATACGACAATCTCGGCAGGCTCTCGGAAGAGCAGCGCCCAGAGGGGAAGCAGCGCCAGGCCGATACCCATCCACAAAGCTATACTGCGAAAGATTGCCCAGCCCAGCAGCGCCACGACAATTAGAGCGATGAACTCCTTCCAGGCCAGTACGAGAAGGGAACCTAGAATGACGGACAGCCCGCGTCCGCCGCTGAACTTGAGGTAGATTGACCAGTTGTGGCCCGCAATGCTTCCAATGCCGGCAAGAACCTGGTAGGTCAGATCTTGTCCCAAGGCCCTGACCACCAGTACAGGCACTACGCCCTTCACCAGCGCATCTGCGATACCGACAAGGACGCCGTAGCCTTTTCCCAGGTGACGGCCTATGTTGGAGGCGCCCACGTTGCCGCTGCCATGGGCACGGATATCAATGCCCCTGACCCAGCGCGCTATCACGTAGGCAGTGGGAACGGCCCCCAATAGGTAACCGAAGGCTAGAGCAAGAACCGCGGTTGATATATCCAGCAAAGACATGAGAAAGACCGGTAAGCGATGCTACCTATAGTAGTGCATGTGACGGGCAGTCACAAATCTTGAGCGCGTTTGCCGGGTCTAGCTAGCTATCCGGCTGATCCGGACCCTCTAGGTACTGGAAAAGGTCGTTTTCGGATGAGAGCACAATGGTGGACTTTTGAGTAAGGAAGTTGGTGTAGGCTTCCAGACTGCGCCTGAAAGCAAAGAACTCAGGGTCTTCTTCCAAGGCTTCAGCCAGAATTCTGATAGCCTCGGCTTCACCTTCACCTCTCAGGCTGTTGGCCGTACGATCGGCCTCAGCCAGGATGATGGCGACCTGCCGGTCCACGTCCGTGGTGATGGTGAGGTTCTGCTCTGCGCCCTCGGCACGGAGACGCTGAGCCTGGACGTCGCGTTCCGTACGCATCCTGTTGTACACAGTCTGCTCCACGGTGCCGGGGAAGTCGGCAGCCTTTATTCTGACGTCTACTATCTCGATACCGAAGTCGTTTTCGCTAGAGCCGACAACTGCATTGGATCCATTGAGCACCTGCCTGGTGAGCGCTTCCCTGGTTTCCACTCCTTGCTCAGTCCTGTTGGGAATAACTACGAGTGTGCCGTCCGGCTGTGACTGGGCGATGCCACCGATAATTTCGGTGCGGTCGCTGGCGGCTACCACGCGCCGCAACTCTGATATCACGATCCGTCCAATACGGTCGGCGGCGGTAAACTCGTCTCGCAGCCTTTCCAGGAACTTCCTGGGATCGTTGATCCTGTACCGCACATAGGCGTCTATTTCAAGGAACTGCTGGTCCTTGTCCGGCATGGACTCGGTGGGTACGTCTATTCTGAGCAGCCGCTTGTCGAAACGGTTGACCGATTCTACGAATGGCACCTTTACCTTGAGGCCGGGATCCCTGAGCGTGCGCTGGATCTCACCGAACCGCGTGACAACGCCGAACTGGGTCTGGTCGACGACAAATAGCGCCTGTGAGCCGACGATAGCGCCGACTATAATTACCAGGATGAGTATTATGCCGAATGCTCTAGCCATTTTTATCCATTATGGGGGTACCGGTCCCGCGGCAGGCGTTGGTGTGACCCGTATAGTCACAGGAGTCTCGTTATTATCAACGGGCAGGGGCAGGAACTCCAGAAGATTGCCGCCGGTATCCGGAGTGATGATCACTTTGGTAACGCCGGGCAGGATGTCCTCCATGGCCTCTAGGTACAGCCTCTGACGTGTCACATCCCGCGACTCGCGATACTCTTGGAGTACGGCAAGGAAGCGATCGGCCTCACCTGTAGCTCTCAGGATACGCTCCTGCTTGAAAGCCTCGGCTGTATTGAGAATTCGCTGGGCGTCACCACGAGCCCTGGGAAGCTGGTCCTGCTGGTAGGCCAGCGCCTCGTTAATACGGGCCTCTTTGTCGACGCGAGCGCGAACCACGTCGTCGAAGGCGTCACGAACGGGGTCAGGAGGTCGTACGTTCTGCAGCCTTACTTCTAAGATTTCAATGCCGGTATTGTACTCATCAAGAATTGTCTGTAGGAGGAGACGTGCGTCAGCCTGGGCTGCCTCTTTGTTAATCGTGAGAATGTCATCAATACTGCGCTGACCGACGACTTGTCGCAAAGCAGCTTCAGTAGCGTCCTTCAAGGTGAAGCCGTCAGGGGCGCCGGGACGAATGTTGCGCTCTTCGTCGCCCGGGTCGTCCACCTGAAAAAGGTAGGCGGCAAGGTCTTTGGTCCTATATTGGACGACCAGCTGAACGTCGGCGATGTTGAGATCGCCTGTGATCATCAAAGCTTCGAATGGGATATCGGTGACCTGGCCGCCTTCCAAGCTGCGGAAGCCCAGTTCCATACGCCTTGTCTCCGTAACGGTTTCAACGTTGCGGGTGCCGATGGGCGCAGGCCAGAACCAGTGGAGTCCTGGCCCCTGCAGATCGCCGGTGTAGGCGCCGAAGAGGCGCACCGCGGCCAGCTGGGCAGGACGCACCTGGTAGAAGCCGGTGGCTAACCAGAGCACGATGAGGACGCCAATTACGGCGAAGATGACGGCACCGGAGCCGCCAACACCGAACTTCCCGGTAAAGCGTCGGAAGGTATCCTTGATCCTCTCCAGAATCTGGTCGATGTCTATTTCAGGCTGAGGCCTCGGCGGCTGGTACATTGGCTCCTAAAGGCAGTTTTTTCAGAAGTGACAGAAATTTGCACTCGGTATGATAACAATCGGGCAGAGCAAAGTCTATAGCTGCTGCCTAAACTCACGGACAAACGGGCAAAACGGCTGGCTTGTAGGTGCGCGTCTCGGAATGGAGGAGTTGGGCCAAGGAACGCTCCTTCGCCGCGTACCATAAATGGCTGCCCGTTGTGTGTTACGGCACCTCTACCCTAGCTGTGTCTGAGCATCCGACAGCCTGTCACACCCACCACTATTGGCATCAGGGTGTCTATGATTACCCAGAACTGGCCGTCGGGCTCGTTGTTGGGGGATAGATTGCTGAACCAGTTCCAGAAGAAGACTAGGAGCAGCGCCACTGCTGCGTAGAAGAGCACGTTCGCTTCCACGTAGCGCCTCAAATCCCCCTCGCCGTCGACGCGGCGTTTCTCCATGTAGGTGGCGGCCACGGTGATCAACATGCCCGCTGCCATGAACCAGTTCAGTATCTCCCAGACGGTGTACGGCTCGTCTCCGCCGGGGTGGTACAGGGGAGTGGCGACGAAGTTCACTGCAACCACGATTGCAAGCAGTATTAGATAGGCTGCTCCGGCACGCATTAGAACGGACATGTTCTCCTCCTCCCAAGTCTCATGGCGTATCCTACATCCATCCTCAACGTCGTCATAGTCTAATACGCTTGTCCTGCGTGATTGGATCGTAAGGGGCTTTCGTCATGTCGCCGGGCAGGTTAGCTTGGAACGTCAGAACGCCGCATCGGTTCAGCCCGGTAATGGCTAGTCTGCCGGCTCCGCGTCCGTCGATTGCGCCTCTTTCATCACCCTATCCCGCAATGCCAGTAGCTCCAGAATTTCGTTGCCGCATACCATTCCCAAGAACTGCTTTGAATTCTGGTCGTGTACCGGGATAACCGTCAGAGAGCTGGCTGTCATCCGCTCCATCACGTCGCCAATGAGTTCGTCGGGGTTGGCTTGAGGAGGGTTGCTGCGCATTACCGCCCGGAGAGGAGTGTTGTCAAGGGAGCTTCTTTTCCAGAATAGCAGTTTGCGCCGGAAATTCAGCCTAGCCAGTGATACGGTGCCTACAGGAACACCGTCATCCAGTATCAGATAGTCTTCCTGGTTCGGAACAGTCCAATGGTTGAGAAAGTCTCCGACCGCTATATCCGGCCCTGGGTAGGAGCGCGTCCGGTCCATAACGGAGCGTACGGCCACGCCGGCCAGGGCAAGGCGGGCAAAAGAGGGCAGCATGGGCTGGGACTGAGGTGCATCCTCACGCAGCTTGACCCTGTTTGCCGTTAGGCTGATGATCGGCGGCATCAGCAGTATGTAACCGAGCATGATAACTATCAGCAACGAGAACACGTCAGGCTCAATAACGTGTGCCTCCAACAGGACTAGAAGCAGGGCAACCTCTGCTACTCCCTTTCCCATCAGACCTACGGACAAGACAACAGGCGTTTTCAGCCGCGCCATGTAGGTGCCGATGAGGGAAGCTATCAACTTGCCGACCATGGGGATAAGCAAGAGGGCGAAAATGATAGTGGCTGGCAGTTCCAGGAAAGACAGGTTCAAGTACAGCCCGGCAGAGGCAAAGAAAAGCGGTATGAACAGCCCATCTGCAATGCTATGCATACCGGGCACGAACTCTTGACGCAACCGGTTGGGCAGCCCCGACAAGGCGGCTCCGAACAGGAGCGCCGCCAGGGAGCCGTGCAGCCCGATGTTTTCTGCTCCTACAACCACCAAGAAAAGGGCGCCCATCAACAGCCCAAAGAAAAGCTGTGGCACGTTCAAGAAGCGCTGCAACAAGGCCATAACCCTGGGAAGCACCTTGGACGATATGAGCCAGATCAAGATAGAGAAGCCTGCTATCTGGCCCAGAAGCTGCAGTATGCCCAGGAGGCTCAGCGTGTGTACAGCGTCTTCGCCAATGGTGAGTCCAACTACCAGCAGGGCAAGCACCTCTGCAATGATTACCACAGTGAAGATGCGCAGGCCAATCAACTCCTTGAGCAACCCCTTGTCGGCCAGCACCTTGGCCACCAGACCCAGGCTGGAAAGAGAGAGGATGCCGGCAAGGCACAAAGCCTTGTCGAATTCCAACCCCAGAGAGTAGTCCTCACCCAGCGCGTTGGACGTCACTGCCAAGGACACCATGAGGGATATGATCAAAGCCACCGCGGCAGCCACGAAATGGCGTCCGCGGATGGTGGCTACTAAGCCAGGAATATCGATCTCGTCAAGGCCTACCAGGAAAAAGAAAACAAAGATGCCAATTTCCAGGAAGATGAGGATGTTCTCATTAACTTCAACCAACCCTAATACTGGCCCCAGCAAGATTCCGGCTGCGGCGTAGGCCACCAAGGAACTGATGCCGATGCGGCCAAAGACGCCCTCAGCCAGCTTGGCCACGACAATCAGCAAGCCAATAGAAAGCAGATCGTGAGTTATCATTGCCCTAACACTTTGTCTCTGGAGTGGCTCGGCGAGTATTCTATCTCATATGGCAATGGGCACCGCCCATCTCATGTGACCTGTGCCGGCGGCCTCAACATAATCAAGGTCTCGTATGCTCTGGATCACGATGATTCGTCTGGACAACTCACTGAGCGGCGTGGAACAATGTGATTTGCATGGCCATCTATACGGCGCTGTTCAGACCCTTCTTATTCAGGCTTTCCCCCGAGCGCGCCCAGGCTCTGGCCGATTGGTTCCTTGCACGACGCCTATTGATGCAGGCGTTGTCCCCATACTTCAAATGCCGGGACCCCAGGCTTCGGGTAAGCGCCGGCGGCCTGACCTTTCCTTCGCCGGTGGGCATGGCTGCCGGCTACGACAAGGATTGCCGCTTCATAGACGGTCTGCTTTCTCTGGGGTTCGGCTACGTTGTCGGAGGTACCGTCACCCGTGAGGCGCGTCCCGGCAACCCCCGTCCCCGCCTCATGCGCCTCCCCGATAAGCAGTCGCTGATAAATGCTCTGGGTTTCCCCGGCAAAGGTCTGGATGCCGCCAAGACGCAGATCCAACGCCTGCAAGATAGGCGGGGCGACCGCCTTGAACCCGTGGTCGTCAGCGTCGCCGGGCTCACCATCGACGAATTCCTTGCCTGTCACGACACACTGCAGCCCCTCTGCGATGCCATAGAGTTGAACATAAGCTCCCCCAATACCCTGGGCATACGCGTCTTCCAGGAGCCGCAAAGCTTCAAGGACTTGCTCAACGCCGTGAACGGCCAGCGCTCCAAGCCTCTGTTCGTGAAGATACCGCCTTATATGGACGACGAGGGTAGGGAGCGAGTCCTAGCCCTGGTGCGAATTGCGGTGGAGCAGGGCGTCGGCGGCATCACCGCCGCCAACACCAGGCCGGTGGAAGCTCCTCGTCTCGCCATGGGGCAGGGCGGCCTCAGCGGACGCGCCTTGCTCGAAGTCACCCTGCGCATAGTGGCCGACGTCCGTTCGGAGGTGGGAAGCGACGTTGCCGTCCACGCCTGTGGCGGCATCTCTACCGCGGACGATGCCCTGCGCGCGCTCAAAGCCGGCGCCGACACCGTGCAGCTACTGACCGGCCTCATCTACCGGGGCCCTGGCGTGGCTAGGGCGATCAACCGGGACTTGGTCAAGCGCATGGACCGGCATGCCGTCGCCTCTCTCAGCGACCTGGCAAAAGCGGATACGGACGTGTCCACTCAATAAACCCCGGGGAAAATCCGGTACTTCACCCTCGACTTGTACTCTGCCCACTTTTCTTCACCGTACTTCTCGGCGCAGAGCTTGTCGTCGCCGCGTTGACGGAACGTGAAGAACGTGACCACGAAGACGAAGTAGAGCCACGCCCACGGATTTAAGAAGTGGCCGAACACCAGGCCAATCGAGAAGGAAAGGAACCCTTCGCCCATGTAGTTGAAGTGGCGGGCGGCGCCCCAAAATCCGGTGTACAGTATCTTGCGGTTGCCCGCCTCGATGTACTTGGGCTCAATGAGTCCTAGGAACTTGCGGTCCGGCCATCGCTTGAAGGTGTACTTTTGCAAGTTGGCCCCGCGCGAGATGACCCACCCAGTGAGGAACAGAGCAGCCGTTCCAATGAGCCAGACGTAAGTCCACATCGTCGAGAATCCGGGGTCGGGGTGAGCCGCCATGCCCCACAACGGGAGTATGAACAGCCATCCGTAGACCACCAGGCCGCCCCAGAACAGCATGAAGCCCAGCTTCTCGTGGATGAGATCGTAGGTATACTGTTGGACGCGCTCAAAGATGAAGTAGTCCACTATGTAGAACGTGAAAAACCCAGCATAGAGGAAGACGCCCGGGTTGAAGTCGTCTCCGAAGCGGTCGTAGTGGTACGCCGCGCCGGACAGGGCGTTGAGCGACAACATGGTGCCGCCAACGACGTAGAAGTACATCTTGATGTCGAAGCGGTTTTTGAACAGCGATATCTCCCGCGCTCGCCCAAACCACAGCGCCAGCAACGGGTTCTTTACATCGCCCTGCGGCTGGCTGAACACCGCCCAGGCGGCAAAGATAGCGGTGAACACCGTTCCGCCTGCCACGGCGTAGACGGACGATCGGTAGAACCAGTCGCGCGGCATCCCGGTGATTTCGGTCGCCCAGACGATCAGCGCGATCACGTACACCAGAAGGCCGTTCAGCCGGTAGATGCGTGGTTCGCCAGTCTTCTCATCGACGACGTAGCCGGTAACCCGCCTTGCCGGCAGGATGATCTGCGCTAGGAAGAACACCGCGAAGATTGCCAGCGGGGTGAAAAACCCCGCAATCGCTTCCGTCCCGGAAAGCTCAAAGAGGTGGCTGATGCCAAGCCATTCAATCATGTCCCAATACCCCCTTGCCTCCAGTTAAGTGGCATTATGCATAAGGGCAAGCAAGGAGGTCAATAACACACAACACGCTAGGATGCACTACAGAGATACGCGTTCCCTCCCACATCTTCCAGCGAGGCTTGCAAAACGGCAAGCAGATAGTGATAAACTAGCGGCGAATTTTGGGCGTATTGATACCAGTTCCCAAATACGTCCCGCAGGAGGGATAGCCGTGTCGATGCTGTTGAGTGTCCTGTCTCGCCGCCGCCCCGCTGCCATCCTGGCAGCAACGGGCATAGCTTCCGTCTTGGTATTCCTTGCCCGCCCTGCCGCCGCCTATGCGGCGGGGATAGACGAGGAGTCGGTTTTCGTCTTCAACACTTTCGCGTTCCTTATATGGGGCGTTCTGGTCATGTGGATGTGCGCCGGATTCACCATGCTGGAATCCGGCTCGGTGCGCACCAA
>CAYVEN010000015.1:0-2455 GCA_964450505.1 uncultured Dehalococcoidia bacterium
TGCGCCCTTCGACAGGCTCAGGGCGAACGGATACCAAAGCCCGCTCATGGTGAGCCTGTCGAACCATTTGAGGGGGCAGTGGGCAAGCGGGGTATTTGTTTCAGACGTTATGTCAAGTAGCAAGGCTAAAACGGGCCAGAAATTTTTTGGGTGTGAGAAACAAATCCGAATGTCGTAGAGAGGCGGTAGGTTTTCGTAATGAGTTTGGGAGTACCGATGGGATGCTCCATGAACCTGCCGGGAGTTTGTGGGTGCGGTCTTGCTTGGTGCGGCCATGGGTAGATTTTAGGGGGTGTTGGTGGGTGCAGGGAAGTGGATAATGGCGGGAGACGGATGTGCGGGCAGGTGGGTAAGGTGTGTAGGGGCCTAGTTGTTGAGCTGCCCCACCGCCTCTGGATGCCCGCCTGCGCGGGCAAGACGGGAGAGGGGTGCTTCGCTGGCGCGCAATGGCGGATGGAGCGGCGTGTACTTATGCCTCAGCAGCCTTCACTTAGTAGGTGTTGCCACATGCAAGTTGAGATGTCATTATTGGGAAGCGCCGAATTGCATGATAGGGAGCCTCGGTATGCAGTTACCTCAGCCGATGGGAAGAGCACTTTCATCTATAATCAATGAGATAAAGCTTGGTTATGTCAAAGTTCCGCAGTTTCAGCGTGATTTTGTTTGGAGTAAAGACAAGTCCGCGAAACTTATGGATAGTTTACTGAAAGGCTTTCCTATCGGAACATTCATCTTATGGAAGACACGTGAACAGCTTCGTTCAATCCGTAACCTAGGTAATCAGGAACTTCCACGAACTCCCGCAGGAGACTCAGTTCGATACGTCTTGGATGGCCAGCAACGACTTACTAGTCTTTTTGCTACACTCGAGGGACTCAATATTGAACGCTCTGGGCGCACTGAGAACTTCCAAGCGATGTATGTTGATTTGGAAGCAGGCTCTAATGAGAGTTTGGTATTCACTGATGTGTCTGACAAGCACCCGAGTGTTTACGTTTCGATCTCGGACCTTCAGAACAAGGACTTTGACGAGTTGGGCGTTGACCAGAAGTACCGCGACAGGGTCAGAGAGTACAAACAGACAGTTAACGCCTATCAGTGTTCAGTGATAGAAGTCCCTGAAGCTGAAATTGACATAGCTACCGAAATATTTACTAGGATCAATGTTACTGGCAAACCGCTGTCGGTGTTTGAAATTATGGTTGCCAAAACATATGACTCCGACCAGAACTTTGACCTAAAGGAAAAAACCGACAACCTGGTCGAAGAGTTGGCGGAAGTCAACTACGGTACGATACCTGACATAGTCTTTCTGCAAGTGATCTCCGCCATTATGACCAAGGAATGTTCCAAGAGGGGTATTCTCCGATTAAACAAACAGGAATTCATTAGTACGTGGCCAAAGGCCGAGGATGCGATTCGTTCTGCCATAGATTTCTTTCGGTCGTCAATGCGTATCGAGGTGTCGCAGCTCCTTCCTTACAAAGCACTCATGGTTCCTATTGCTTATTTCTTTGCGATGCATCCCGCTCAACCATCGGGAGATATGCAAGATAGACTTCGTGACTTTTTCTGGCGTGTATCGCTGGGAGGAAGGTATTCTTATGCATTGGAAACGAAGCTCGCTCAGGATATCAGGACGATCGACGTTATATTGGACGGAATACAGCCCGTCTATGACTACCCGGTTAATCCGACCAAGGAGTTCATTGGATCCAATGGGACTTTTAATACAGGGCGCAGTTTCATCAAAGCGATTCTTTGTTGTCTAGCGAGCAAGAAGCCCAAAAGCTTCAAGAACAACTCAGATGTGATTATCAATAACGATTGGCTCAAGAGATCCAACAGCAAGAATTACCACCATTTCTTCCCGAAGGCATCTTTCAAAGGTGGGAATGAGAATGATTGGCGGATAAATCATATTGCGAATATCACGATAGTTGACGATTATCTGAATAAAAGGGAAATAAGAGCTAAGAAACCATCAGTTTATATCGGCGACTTCAGCAAGAAGAACCCTCAGATAAAGAGAACTTTACGTACGCACCTAATCAGCCTGGACCGGGCAGGGATTCAAGAAGATGACTACGATAAGTTCTTCAACTATCGGTGTAGGGCTATAGCTAGAGAATTGGCTAAGAACCTCATCCCTCAAGAAATTGATCAACAGGGCCAATTGGCAAATCCAGATGACTTTGAGGACTTGGAGATGGCGCAACGGCAAGAGGTCGAGCAGTATGATACGCCATAACTAACACAAGTTGAGAATACTCGTGTTGGGCTAACTCGGGAACGAACGGAGTTTGGCAGTGCGGACAAGGGTGCAGAGGCTTTGGATTCTTCACTGGGCTCAGAATGACGCCGCCGCACCGCCCCTGGATGCCCACCGTCGCGGGTACGACGGATGGGGGTGTGGAAGTGGCGTGGGGTATCCGCTCATATCCTTAGACAAGCT
>CAYVEN010000015.1:2465-28237 GCA_964450505.1 uncultured Dehalococcoidia bacterium
CCCTCACCCTAGCCCTCTCCCATCGAGGGAGAGGGGACCTGGGCACAAGGCCGCGATCTCCCGCTCAAATGGTTCGACAGGCTCACCATGAGCGGGGGTGTGCGCGAGGGCAACCACAAGTCCGCGATGAGCGGAGGATGCGCCCTTCGACAAGCTCAGGGCGAACGGATACCAAAGCCCGTTCGTGGTGAGCCCTTCGGCTGCGCTCAGGGTAAACTCTCCGCCCCCTCACCACCAGATTGCTTCGCTGGCGCTCGCAATGACGGAAGGGGGGTAGAGCGTGACTAAGGATGGAGTGTGCGATGGGTCAGCTTGCCGGCTTGACTTTTTTGCGCGGCTTTCTGGCCTTGGGTTTGGCGCCGTTGCTGAGCAGGCGGCCAGCCTTTTGCAGGAGCGGCTTGAGGTACTGGCCGGTGTAGGAGTGGGCCACTTGAGCTATATCCTCGGGGGCGCCTTCGGCTATTACGTAGCCTCCCTTCTCGCCCGCTCCGGGACCGAGGTCTATTATCCAATCGGCGTTCTTGATCAGATCAAGGTGGTGCTCTATCAGGACTACCGTATTGCCCGCATCAACCAGCCGGTGCAACACTCCGAGCAGGGCGTCGCAGTCCTGGAATGACAGGCCGGTGGTCGGTTCGTCCAGAATGTAGAGGGTCCTGCCGGTAGACCGCCTAGAGAGCTCGGTTGAGAGTTTGACGCGCTGCGCTTCTCCACCAGACAGGGTTGTGGCTGGCTGGCCCAGCTTGATGTAGCCCAGACCGACGTCTCGCATGGTCTGCAGCTTGTTGCGCACCTTGGGGAAGTTCCAGAAGAACTCCAGCGCCTCGGAAACGGTCATGTTCAAGACATCGGCAATGGTTGCGTCTTTGAACGTGACCTCTAGGGCTTCGCGGTTGTAGCGCTTTCCCTGGCAGACCTCGCAAGCCACGGTAACATTGGGCAGGAACTGCATCTCTATTTCTATGTAACCGTCTCCGGCGCAGGCCTCGCAACGGCCTCCCTTGACGTTGAAGGAGAACCGTCCCGGCTTATAGCCCCGCGCCCTGGATTCCGGCACGGAGGCGAACATCTCTCTTATAGGGGTGAAGGCTCCCACGTAGGTTGCAGGATTGCTGCGAGGCGTCCGTCCGATGGGAGACTGGTCTATATCGACCACTTTGTCGATGACCTCTATCCCATCCAGGCCGTCGCTGTCGCCAGGGCGGTCTTTCGCCCTGTAGAGCAACTGCGCCAGCTTCTTGAAGAAGACCTCATTGATCAGGGTGGACTTGCCGGAGCCGGATACGCCGGTGACGACCACGAGCCTGCCAAGCGGGATCTCCACATCGATGTTCTTCAGGTTGTTTTCACGCGCTCCCTTGATGGTGATGCGCTCTCCGTTGCCCGACCGCCTGGCAAGCGGCAGCGGGATCTCACGGCGACCGCTCAGGTAAGCGCCCGTCACCGATTCATCGGAAGCGCAGATATCATCCAATCTGCCTGTAGCCACAATCCTGCCGCCATGCTCACCCGCGCCGGGGCCCAGGTCTACGATGTGATCCGCCGACCGCATTATGGCTTCATCATGCTCCACAATGAGCACGGTGTTGCCGAGGTCGCGGAGGTGTTGGAGAGTGGTGATCAGCCTGGAATCGTCGGCGGGATGCAGCCCGATGGAAGGTTCGTCGCAGACGTAGAGAACGCCGGTGAGGCCAGAGCCTATCTGTGTGGCCAGCCTGATGCGCTGGGCCTCTCCGCCCGACAGAGTAGAGGCCGTGCGGTCGAGGGTTACGTAGTCCAGACCGATGTCGAGAAGGAACCTCAGCCGGGTTTGAATCTCCTTGAGTATCTGGTAGGCGATGGCGTGCTCCCGCTCGGTGAGGGCGTCTCTGGCCGGGGGCTTTGCTCCCTCGTCGCCGTTGGCGGAGCGCGTCCATTCATGGGCCTGGCCCACCGACTGCGCCGTTACCTCCATTATGCTCTGTCCAGCGACGGTCACCGCAAGCGATTCCGGCTTCAGCCGTCTGCCCCGGCATGCCGGGCAGGGGTGCGTGGCCATGTAGCGCTCTATTTCGCGCCGTACGTAATCGGAAGATGTTTCCCTGTAGCGTCGGGAGAGGTTGGGCACCACGCCTTCAAACGTGGTGTCCCAGGTGTAGGTGCGCCCTCTCTGCGTGGTGTGTCTCATCTCAACTTTTTGGCCGTTGTTGCCGAAGAGGATGATGTCAAGGTGCTCCGGTTCAAGCTCCGCGACAGGCGTTCTAGTGGAGAAGCCGTACTTCTTGGAGAGCGATTCCAGCAGACTGGTGTACCAGGGGCTGTATGAGCCAGCGCGCACCCAGGGCTGGATGGCGCCCTGCGCCAGCGAAAAGCCTTTGTTGGGAATGACAAGCTGGGGGTCGATTTCCAGCCGGAAGCCGAGGCCGGTGCAGCTTGGGCAGGCTCCGTAAGGCGAGTTGAAGCTGAAGGTACGCGGCTCTATTTCGCCGAGGCTGATACCGCAGCGGACACAGGCGAACTGCTCGGAGAAGAGGTGCTCTTCACCGCTGTCGGCGTCCAGAACGCTGACCACGCCGCCGCCTTCTCGGAGGGCGGTCTCCATGGAATCGGTGAGCCTGCTCGTCTCCAGGTCGTCGCTGACAACCAGGCGGTCCACCACAATCTCGATGGTGTGCCACCGCTGCTTGTTCAGGTTGAACGTCTCCGAGAGGTCTCGGATCTCGCCGTTGAGCCGTATGCGAACGAACCCGGCCTGCCGCGCCTCTTCAAAGACCTCCTTGTGCTCACCCTTCTTGTGCACAACTTTGGGCGCCAAGACCATGATTCGCTTGCCTTGCTGCATGCCCTTCACGGCGTCCACAATCTGCTGCACCGTCTGCCTCTGCACGGGCTGGCCGCAGTTGTAGCAGTGGGGCCTGCCGACGCGGGCGAAGAGCAGGCGCAAATAGTCGTAGACCTCGGTGACCGTTCCCACAGTGGAGCGGGGGTTGTGCGACACACCTTTCTGGTCGATGGAGATGGCGGGGGAGAGGCCCTCGATGTAGTCGACGTCGGGCTTGTCCATGCGTCCCAGGAACTGCCGCGCATAAGCGGACAGCGACTCGACGTAGCGCCGCTGGCCTTCGGCGTAGATGGTGTCGAAGGCGAGGGTGGACTTCCCAGACCCGGATACACCGGTGATAACCACCAGCATGTTGCGGGGAATGGTTACGTCTATGTTCTTGAGGTTGTGCTCCCTAGCACCCTTGACAACGATGTTTTCCAGGGGCATTAGCCGTTACTCCTAGCGGCCTGGGGTATAAACAGCCGTAAAGGACATTGTATCAACCATTTGAAGTTGATGGGAGGGTTCTATGTCAGGCGTGTTATGGATATTATGCTCTGGGGAACCTTTTAGTTCTCCGTTACGTATCTATTAAGCGAACCCGTCCATGGGCAAGGGAGCTCCCAATGAACGATGCAGAGGCCGTACGGCTCTGCCAAGATGGCAGCCTTGATGCGTTTCGCCATTTGGTTGAACGGTACCAGGATGTGTTATACGGCACAGCTTACCTGATGACAAGCAATGGAGCCATAGCCGAAGAGTGCGTCCAGGAATCGTTCCTATCCGCGTGGCGCGGCATTGGAGGTTTCCGCAGCGGCAGCCCGATCAAGCCGTGGCTGGTGCGCATCCTGGTCAACACAGTCCTGGACCTGCGCAGGCGTCGCAACCTGCCCACGGACTACGTAGAGGAAGGCGCTTCTCTACCGGGAGAGGGCGATCCGGCACAGCAGGTCGCGGATAGGCAAGCCATCCGGCAGGCGCTGGCCGTCTTGCCGGAGGAGCAAAGGCAGACGGTCATGCTGAAGTACTTCACGGGCATGACCACATCGGAAACGGCGGAGGCGTTGGGGTGCGCTGAGGGGACGGTCAAATCGAGACTGCACCGCGCTCTCCAACATATGAAGATAGAGCTGGAGAGATAGCTCACAAGGCGGAAGATTATGATGGAAGACACTCCAAACCAGGAGATGGAACGGAGATTAACAGAGCACTTCGCTGAGGAGTCGCGGCGGTTGCGCGCTCCCGCTACCATCTGGTCGAGCGTCCGCTCCCGATTGGACACCGACTCCGAGCAGAGACAGCCTTGGTGGAGAGGACTGTTTTCGCTGCGGCAATGGCGCCCCGTCCATGCTTTTGCCGCCGTTGTGGTAGTGGCGCTGGCGGGCAGCATCTGGGCGTTCAATTATGCGCCGTTCCAGGGAAGCACGGAGGAGGATATACCCCAGGCGGACATTGTGGAGTTCTCCATTGATGACGGAATTGACGAACTTAGCAGACCACTTAGCCTACAAGGCTCAGAGGGTTCTCCGGGGGTTCTAGAGGCTCCGCAAACCTTGCTTGCAGATTCGGCTACACCCGTGCCGCAGGCGGCCTCAGATTTCCAAGAGCGGTCTGCCAGCGTAGAAATTGCGGACAGGCAGATCATCTCGCAGGCGTCGCTGTCGGTGGAGGTTGAAGACGTGGCCGGCGCGGTGGCCCAGGTGCGAGTCATAGCCGAAACCAGGGGCGGCTTCATCAGCCAAGTCGCCACTACGGGGACGCCGGGGCGGCAGAGATCGGACCTTGTGGTACGGGTGCCGCAGGGGGAGTTTTTTGATACCTTGGAGAGCATAAAGGGGCTGGGCAAGGTGTGGTCGGAAAACGCGGGTTCCGAAGACGTGACGGAGCAGTTCATCGACCTTGAGGCCCGTTTGCGGAGCGCCCTCAGAGAGGAGCAGAGTTTGCTGTCTCTCCTGGAGCGCGCCGACACCGTGAGCAACATCTTGACCATAGAGCGTGAGCTGGCCCGCGTACGCTCCGATATAGAGCGGCTGCAGGGTCAGATCAATTACCTGTCGCGGAGGGTGGACCTGGCCACCATCTCAGTGGCTCTGTTCCCGCCCGAAGAGAGGCTGGCCGAGCCTCCCTATGGTTCGCTGAATATGGAGGTTGAAGACGTTTCCGCTTCCGTAGACGAGGTCAAGGCCTTGGTGGACAGGGTCGGCGGCGAGCTTGAAGGGGTTTTCATTTCGGTGAACAACGGCAGGGAGCAGGCTAACGTAGAGTTCAGCGTCTTGGCCAAGGATTTCTCCGCTGCGCTTTCTCAAGTTGAAGGCCAGGGAAAGGTTACCTATAAGGAGATCAGAGAGAGCACGGGCAACGTGGAGTCGGAGGAGCCGGATAGCAGGCTGTCCGTGTTCTTAATGGAAAGAGAGTCTTCTCTTGGCCGCTGGCTTCTCATAGGCGGCGGGGCTGCAGCGGGAGGATTGCTCCTACTGCTAGTGTATGTTGTTTACCGTCGTGTGAGGTCTTAGGGTGGGTGTGCTTACCCCGCTCGAATGGTTCGACAAGCTCACCACGAGCGGGGTAAAGAGTCTGCTCACCACGAGCGGGCTGCTCACCTGAGCGTAGCTGAAGAACTCGGTCAGAATTGCAGTGTTGCGCCCCTTCCCATCCCTAGCCGTTTTGGGCGCGGTAAAGCTGTCTGGTGAGCGTGAGGTGTCCCAGGTGCTGGCCGATGTGTTCCAAGGTGTGGAGCACGGCCCAGCGCCGCGTTACGGACTGCCCACGGTAGTCAAAGGTCTCGTCCAGGTCTGCCGTGGTGGCGTTGCTCAGCACTTCGCGGGTGGTCTCGCCGGTTTCGTTCAGTATGCGTTCCAGGTGAGAAGGGTCCGTACCGCCGGCTGCGAACTCAGCTTCGCGGTTGCGGTTCACGTCGATGCCGCCGACCAGCTGGTGGATGTGATAGGCCTCGGTGCCCGCCACGTGGGTGGCCAGAACGTAGGCGGAGTTGGTGTCTTCGTCGAGGGGGTTCCAGGCCAGCTCTTCCGGGGTCATGTCCCGTATCTCTTTCTTGAACTCATTTCGTAGGTAGTCGAACCGTTCCAAATAAGCCTCGGTCTCGGTGGTCATGGTCTCCTCCCCAGAGCAGGTGAAAGGGCCAGTCTATTAGCGCGGGCGAACGGTGTCAAAAGAGGCCGGGGGGTGGGGTCAGTTTTGTTGCGGATGGGGGTAGAGAGTGGTGTCCAGGCTACGATCACCCCAGTCTGTACCCATCTCAATCTTCCCACGTCAAGGGGGAAGAGGTACGCAAATCAAACTTCCCCGTCAAGGGGGAAGAGGTTACGTAAATCAAACTTCCCCCACAGAGAGGGGAAGGGACTCTAGGTTGGGGAAGATCTGCGGATGTTTGAAAGAGAGCGTTATAGCGGTATAATGGCCGTGTCCGGCAAGCTATTAGATATATACAACTGATGGAGGGAGAAAATGGAGAAGGGTACGTGGCAAGTGAAGGCGGGTCACGCCCAGATGCTGAAAGGCGGGGTCATCATGGACGTGGTGACTTCGGAGCAGGCTAAGCAAGCTGAAGAAGCGGGCGCCTGTGCGGTAATGGCGCTGGAGAGAGTGCCCGCGGACATCCGCGCCGCCGGAGGCGTGGCGCGCATGGCTGACCCCGAGCGCATCCTTTCCATCATGGAGACCGTAACCATTCCCGTTATGGCAAAATGCCGGATTGGACATATCGTCGAGGCGCAGGTGCTGGAAGCGTTGAAGGTCGATTACATCGATGAGTCGGAGGTGCTAACCCCCGCTGACGAACAGAACCACATCTGGAAGCACACCTACACCGTTCCCTTTGTGTGCGGCGCCCGCGACCTGGGAGAGGCGCTGCGCCGCATTGCGGAAGGCGCGGCGATGATCCGCACCAAGGGCGAAGCAGGGACTGGCAACGTGGTGGAGGCCGTTCGTCACATCAGGGCGGTCATGGGCGAGATCAGAAAAGTGCAGAACATGAGTGAAGACGAGCTCCAGGCCGAGGCCAAGAACCTGGGCGCTTCGCTGGAGATATTGAGAGAGGTCAGGGAGCTAGGCCGTCTGCCGGTGGTCAACTTTGCCGCCGGTGGAGTAGCGACGCCCGCGGATGCCGCGCTGATGATGCAACTCGGTTCCGATGGGGTCTTCGTAGGGTCGGGGATCTTCAAGTCGGGCGACCCGGTAGAACGGGGCAAGGCCATAGTAGAGGCGGTTACCCACTTCAACGATCCGGCAATAGTTGCCGAGGTGTCGAAGGGCCTGGGCGAGCCCATGGTCGGACTGGAGATAGGCACTCTCAGAGAAGAGCAGCTTCTGTCCACCCGGGGCTGGTAAGGTTTGAAGAGAATAGGTGTCCTTGCAGTACAGGGAGACTTTGCAGAACATATCGCGGCACTGGCAAGGTTGAACGTTGAGGCGCAGGAGGTGAGGCTTCCTGAGCACCTGGATGGGTTGGATGGGCTCATCATTCCCGGGGGAGAAAGCACCTCCCAGGCGCGGCTTATGGATATCTACCGACTGCGCAGTCCCATTATCGAGGAGGTGCGGAATGGCATGCCGGTGTGGGGCACCTGCGCGGGGATGATAATGCTGTCCGGCAAGCTGGTTGAAAGCAAACCGTCGCCCTTGGGGCTAATGGAGATCGAAGTCCAGCGCAACGCCTACGGCCGCCAGGTCGACAGCTTTGAAGCAGACATTCCCGTCGCATGTTTGGGCAAACCCGACTTTCGTGCCGTGTTCATAAGAGCGCCAAAGGTGGTGAGTTTAGGCAAGAACGTGGAAGTCCTGGCTTCTCATCCCGGAGGTGGCGCGGTGGCGATTCAAGAAGGCCACATGCTGGCTACTGCGTTTCACCCGGAACTGACGCAAGACACCAGGTTCCACCGATATTTTGTAGATATGACCGGATGATTTGGATGAGGATATGCTCCGTCCAATAACACTGGCAGATTCCATAAGCATAAGTTTGATGAAGGGCCCCAACTGGGCTGCCCAGCCTGCCGTTGCGGCTTCTTCAGGCGGTCGGGCCAGTTTCTCGGCGATGTCCTTTCTCTGGCGGCATTTACGGCCTCGCGGCAAAGAGGTTGCCTGGATTGCAAAGGGAGAGGGAGGGACTACGAGCCTGGTTTCCGCCATACCGGCTTCGGGCAATACCGCTTGGCGGATAGACCACATGGTGGTAGGTGAAACCGGCCTTGCTGCCGGTACTCTGTTGGGGAAGGTGACGGCGGAAGCAGGAAAAAGGGGCGCGGAGAGAGTCCTGCTCAGTATTCCTGACGAATGGCAACTCATGGATAGCGCCAGCAGGGGCGGGTTCCGTCCCAGCATGGAGGTCAGGGTGCTTACCCTCGGTGGGAGGGCCGCCTTGATAGGGGAGGAGCCCGAGACGGGTTTTAGACCCAGGGCGGCTGGTGACGACGTTCCGCTGTTCGATCTATACCGTCGCACGACACCCGCTGAAGCGCGCTTTGCCATGGGGCTAACCATGTCGCAGTGGAAGGACTCGCAAGAGCCGCAGGGGCGTGGAACGGCGGAGCACGTCCTGGATGGGGAGAACGGCATTGCGGCCTGGGTTAGACTTGACCGGGAACGCAGACGCGTGCGCGTCCGCTTGACCGTGGACCCTTTCTGGAAAGGCGACCCGCGTTCCTTGATAGGATTCGTTTTAGGAGAGACCGGCTCTCGCTCCCTGTGGTGGGAGGTGTTGGGGCATCAGGAGTCGCTTGGGAGTTTGCTTGAACAGATAGGACTAGAGACGGCGGGCGTATATCATCTTATGGTCAAGGCCCTGGCGGTGCATGTAGAGGCGCGGGATATAGCCCCGGCACATGCGGCCTATGGCTGATAGAGGTCTATTGTGGAAGAGTTGAAGCAGATGGATGCCCAAAAGGCGGTTGTGGATGATCTGGAGAGCCTGCTTGAGGTTATGCCCATCCACATATCGCAGCCTTTGCGGGCCAGAGAAGATCTGAGGGACCTTCTGGAGGTCGTCCTGGATCTGGGGAGGCTTCCGGAAGCGCGGTTTCCCGGGCTGGACGTTTACCTCTCCGCCAAAGAGGTCACCGAGGACGATCTGGAACACGTCACCGAGCGCATAGGCACTTTCGGAGAGGATAACAGGGCGGGGATAGAGAGGACGCTGCACCGGATTTCCGCCTTTAGGAACCGCCGGGGCAAGACGGTAGGGATTACCTGCCGGGTTGGGCGCGCCGTGTTCGGCACCATCAAGCCCATTGAAGACCTGGTGAGAAGCGGCAAGAGCATTCTGCTGCTGGGCAGACCCGGCGTGGGCAAGACGACCATGCTGCGAGAAGTGGCGCGGGTACTGGCCGACGAGGCCCACAAGCGCGTCATTGTGGTGGACACCTCCAATGAAATAGCCGGGGACGGCGACATACCGCACTCCGGGATAGGCCATGCCCGCCGCATGCAAGTGCCTAAACCCGCACTTCAACACGACGTCATGATAGAGGCCGTGGAGAACCACATGCCCCAGGTCATCATCATCGATGAGATGGGCACGGAGCTGGAAGCCGCGGCGGCGAGGACAATCGCCGAGCGCGGTGTACAGCTGATAGCCACGGCTCACGGCAACACACTGAAGAACCTCATAATGAACCCGACACTGAGCGACCTAATTGGAGGAATGCAGTCGGTTATCCTCGGTGACGAGGAGGCCAGAAGACGGAGGACTCAAAAGACCGTCCTGGAGCGAAAGCGCCCGCCTACCTTCGATTCCGTCGTCGAGATACAGAGCTGGGGAGAGGTAGCGATACACGACGACGTGGCCTACGTGGTGGACGACATGCTGCGCGGCCTGCAACCACAGCCGGAGTCGCGGAGCATGGACTCAGCAGGCAGAGTTCAGACAACAGGAAGGCCGGGACCCCGCGGCGCGGAACAAGGGTCCGCCGCCTACGGGCCGTTTTCCACTCTTGCGGGGCCTCCTTTGGAGCAGACGGCACCGTTTGCGGCTGAGAAAACGGTCAGGGTCTTCCCCTTTGGGGTCAACCGGGGGGTCATTGAGCAAGTGGTGCGCGCCTTTAGATTGCCGATTGACATGACCGATAGCCTGGAGAGCGCCGACCTGATGGTTACAACGAAGACGCACTTCAAGCGCAATGCAAAGCTGTTGAGAAGCGCTGAGGAGCGGGAAGTCCCGGTGCACGTGCTGAGGAAGAACAGCAAGGTACAGGTGGAGCAGTTCCTGAAGAGATTGGGCAAGGGCAATGGCCGCGGCTCTTACCAGCCATCCCACGGGTCGGTGGAGGAGGCTATGCAGGAGGCCCAGGATGCGGTGGAGAAGGTCTGGAGCGGCATGCCCTACATAGAGCTTCAGCCCCAGCGCGCATATGTACGCCGGCAGCAACATCTGCTGGCCAACAGATACAACGTTGCTTCCCAGAGCATTGGCGCGGAACCGGAGCGGCGCGTCATAGTGTTCGAACGGTGAGTATGGGCACTTTCATTGTCCTGGAGGGCGGGGAGGGCAGCGGCAAATCGACGCAGGCCCGCCTGCTCTACCAGCGGCTTCTAAAGGAAGGAGTCCCCGCGGTACTGCTGCACGAGCCCGGCGGAACGGCACTAGGTGAGCAGGTGCGCGCCTTGCTCAAGGCTGAGCGCAGATCCGCGATGTCGCCACTTGCAGAGCTGCTGCTGTTTTCAGCCGCCCGCGCGCAGTTTGTGGTGGAGGCTTTGCAACCCGCACTCAGGCAGGGGCGGGTAGTGATCTGCGATAGGTTCACGCCCTCGACGCTGGCCTATCAGGGCTATGCTAGGGGCCTCTCGCTGAAGACCATCGAGCAGTTGAACAAGCTGACAGCCGGTGAAACGTCGCCTGATCTAGTGTTGTTCCTTGACATTCCGCCTGAGAAAGCGCTGCACCGCTACGCATCTCAACCCTCGTTCAATCTGAACGTCGATGGGGAGCAGGCCGGAGAACCGGTTGCGCCGCGGGTGGACGAAGAGGGAAGCCAGCGGTTTGAAAAGGAGCCGCTTTCGTTCCATGGAAAGGTGCACCAGGGCTATGTGGAGATGGCGCAAGCCGATCCTGAGCGGTGGCACGCGGTGGACGCTTCGTTGCCCGTGGAAGAGGTGGCCGAGGCGGTTTGGGAAAGAGTGGAAAAGCTGGTGCGCGGAGGCGTTGCAGGTTAGGGGCTTAGCTTAGCTGGTATCGAATCGTAGCACTCCGCTACTAGGCGCGTATAGCGTTGCCCAGCGGTTGATTATGTCTCTACCTAGCAACGACGGCAAGCTTAAGTTAACGCCTGCAGGCTTTGCAATTAGCAGTTCCAGGTTCTCTTGTCGTGCTAGGGACTTGCCATCGGGAAGGAATGAAATCTGCGCGTCGTGTGGTGAGTAGGAAGCGTAACCTCCAATGCCCCGGGAGCTTTTTGCATAAGTCAAGCCGCTTAGGTCTATACCTAAAGTACGAGCATCTCTTGGATGTAGACAGGTTCGGCCGGCGCCAGTGTCTACGAGAAACTCAACGTTGCCAGAAATCCCTAAGTCTGGCAACATGACAAGTCCGGCTAGATAAGGGATGCCGTCACGAATTGTTCCCAGAACTACGGGCATTACAGGAGCAAATCCGGTGGGTTGGGGTCAAGGTGTCTAACCACCATATCCGAGTTCCTAACGCCTTCGCGCTCGGCTTTGGACAGTACGTCCTCCAGGGAATCGCCAATCACCACGGCCTTGTCCGTTGTCACGGCGACCCACTTGTAGGGATGCTGTGCAACAAGAACGTCCTTTTGACTGGCAAAGAAGTCGGTGGCCTGGCGAAACTCCTCACAGCGTTGCCGTATAGCTTCCAACCCACCTAGGTCTTCGATCATTTCCTGAAACGTAGCCATAGCCTCGCCTCTCAGAGCCGTTTGCGAATCCTAACCCACATTTATGATAGCAAATGGCGAAAGGGGGCGCAAAAGCGGTGACTAGCTTAGCTGGATCAAAGGTGTACCGGCGACTACGCTCTGCCCGGCTTGAACGAAAACGGCCCTGACTGTCCCGTCGTTGGCCAGCTTGACGCTCTGCTCCATCTTCATGGCCTCCAGTATGCAGACCTCGGCTCCGGCTTCCAGTTCGTCCCATACGTTGGCGGTTATGGAGACAATTCGACCCGGCATGGGCGATCGTATTATCTTCTTGTCCTCTTGGGTGATGGCAGCAAGACCGGGAGATGCGGGGGCCTCACGAGCCTGGGGTCTCTTGCCAGCCGGCGAAGCAATAGAGCCGGACTCCACTTCAACGGACATGGCCTCCCCGTCCACTACAACTTGGATGGGGTATTTTTGAGGTTCCTCAACCTCTACCGTGTGCCAGGTGCCTTTTATCTTGACGCGGATCTGCCGCTTTACCATAATCCCCCCCGGCCCAGCCGGGGCGCTACCTGCAAGCTACGTCCATAGGTCTTCCAGGAGCTGGAACGCCGCTCCTGTCCATTGCCGAACAGCGCACCGAGAGCGACGGCTACGGCGGCTACCGCCTCGCGCTCCTCTTCGGGGGTGAGCACCCTATCGGCGTTTTCAGAAAGCCTGCTGAGGATCTGGGTGGAGTACTCTCCATCCTTGAACTCTTCATCCTGCAGGACCTGGCGTATCACGGAGATATTGTTGACTATGCCTTCTATTTTGAATTCGTCCAGAGCCTTCATCATGGTGGAGATAGCGCGTTTTCGATTTTTGTCCCAAACGATCAGCTTTGCGATTAGGGAATCGTAGTACGGGGTGACCTCGTAGCCTGGGAAGGCGGAGTTATCTACGCGGACGTTCTCCATGGAAGGCTCCACCATGCTTTTGATGGTGCCCGAAAGGGGTATGAAGGTAGTGGGGTCTTCAGGGTATATCCTGGCTTCAATGGAGTGACCCCGGCGTCGAACGTTCTTTTGGGAGAACTCCAGGGTCTCTCCGGCGGCAATCTTGATCTGCTGTTCAACTATATCCAACCCCGTGATCATTTCGGTGACGGGGTGCTCTACCTGGAGACGGGTGTTCATCTCCAGGAAGTAGAACCGCCCCTTTTCGTCAGCGATGAACTCCACCGTTCCGGCGTTGGTGTAGCTCAAGTGGTGAACCAGGGCCAGGGCGGCTTCGCACATCGATTTGCGCCGGCGATTGTTCAGCTTTTCGCTGGGGGTCTCCTCTATGACTTTCTGATTGCGCCTCTGCACGGAGCAGTCGCGCTCAAACAGGTGAACGGCGTTGCCGTGGTTGTCGGCCAGCACCTGGACCTCTATGTGCGAGGGATTTTCAAGGTACTTTTCCACGTACACGCCGGAATCGCCGAAGGCGCTGTCGGAGAGGGACCTGGACCGTTTCAATGCGTCGGGAAGCTCTTGCGGCGTGTGCACCAGCCTTATGCCTATGCCGCCGCCGCCTGAAGCGGATTTGACCATGACGGGGAAGCCGATCTCCTCCGCTATGGTTATGGCTTCGTCGTCCGTTACCACGCCTTCCGAGCCGGGCAGCAGGGGAAGGCCTGCCTCCTGGGCAAGCTGGCGGGCCTGTACCTTGTCCTTCATCGAGTCCATGACCTCGGCAGATGGCCCAATGAACACCAGTCCAGCCTTCTGACATGCATTTACAAAAGCGGCGTTTTCCGACAAGAATCCGTAACCGGGGTGTATGGCCTCGGCTCCGGAGCGCTGCGCCACCCTGATGATTGCCCTGGCGTTCAGATAGCTCTCCGCAGCAGGGGCTTTGCCGATGCGGAAGGCTTCGTCCGCCATCTTCACGTGCAGGGCGGATTTATCAGCGTCCGAATATACGGCGACGGTCTCGATGCCCATGCGCTGGCAAGTGCGAATGACGCGGCAGGCTATCTCCCCCCTGTTGGCGATAAGTATCTTGGAGAAGAGGGGCTTAACCTGCGCTTCCGCGGTTTTCTTCTTCCTTCTTCTTGGCAACTTTCTGGGTAGCTTTCTAGGTAACTTTCTTGGCAACGTATTACCTCACCGTTTCGCTGGATACTTCCCTCATGTTCTCAATTGATCTGAGGAACGATGCGGAACGCAACTCCCGCTCTAGTGTATATCTTACATAGGAGTCCATCAAAGTGTTCAACTCACGCTGCAGCGCCGGCCCTACGTTCACCATGAGCGCGGAGGAGAGCGTGGCCGTGGAAAAGAACCTGAGCACCTTGAGCGCTTCCAGGGACAGCGGTCTGACGCCGGGCAGGGAAGCCTGGCAGGCGGGGCACAAAACGCCTCCAGCTCTCGCGCTGAACCGGTGGTTCCCTTCCGTTATCGGGCTGTGGCATTCCACGCATTGACGCAACTCCGGTGAAAAGCCGGCCTGACCCAGCAAACAGATTTCCAAGTAGCGCAGGACCAACTCCGTCTTATTTTGGATCTCGATTGCGCGCAACCCCTCCAGGTAGGTGAAGTAGCCCGGCGGATTTGGCGCCTCCAGCGGGTTGAGAGAGTCGACGAGCTCAGTCAAGTAGAGAGCGGCGGAAAGCCGGGGTAGGTTTTCCTTCAGCGCGGAGAACATCTCTCTTGCGTCGGCTCCTGTTGCGGTATCCAGGTTTTGTCCTCTTGCAATGGTCAGGGTGGAGCGCGTCAAGGGTTCCAGGTGTCCGCCCAGCTTGCTCTTGGTCCTTCGCACGCCGCGGGCGGTGATCCGCAACTTGCCTATCGATGGGGTAAGCACCGTGAGCAGCCTATCGGCTTCTCCTATTGGGGAGGAGCGCAGGACTACGGCTTCGACAGAGTAGATACGCGGCCTGGACATTCTAGAACTCCTGCCTACCTTCAAAGGCGCGGGTCAGGGTAACCTGGTCCGCGTATTCCAAGTCTCCTCCCACGGGCAGGCCGCGGGCCAAGCGGGTAGTCCTTTCCACCAGGGGCGAGATCAGCTTTTGGAGGTACATGGCAGTAGCCTCGCCTTCAAGGTTGGGGTTGGTGGCAAGGATTATCTCCTTCACAGCGCTGTCTCTGAGCCGCTCCAACAGCTCGCGGATCTTCAGGTCTTCGGCGCTTATGCCGTTGATTGGCGAAATAGCGCCGTGAAGCACGTGATAGAGCCCGTTGTAGGCGTGTGTGCGCTCCATGGCCAGGACGTCCAGTGGTTCTTCAAGGAGGCATATGGTGGAGACGTCACGATTGGGGTCTTTGCAGATAGGGCAGGGGTCTTGCTCAGAGATGTTCTGACATTCAGAGCAGAGGAGGATCCGTTCCTTTACCGCCAGCACGGCTTGGGCGAGGGACTTGGCCTCTTCTTCAGGCATTCGCACAAGGTAGTAGGCAAGGCGCTGCGCGCTCTTGGAACCGATTCCGGGCAGCTTGTGGAACTCCTGTATGAGCCGGGCCACAGGGGCAGCGGCGGGCAGAAAATCGTTGTTGTTCATGGTTTCGGTGACGGCCAGCTACATCAGTCCGGGTATGTTCATGCCTCCCGTAATGGCGCCAATTCGCCGTGAAGCCAACTCCTGGGCTTTATCCATTGCCTCATTTACTGCCGCCAGCACGAGGTCTTCCAGCATGGAAACGTCGTCGGGATCCACCGCCGCGGGGTCTATCCTGATGGACAGCAGCTTCTGTTTGCCGCTTACGGTAGCTGTCACCACTCCTCCGCCTGAGGAGGCTTCCACCGATTCGTTCTCCAGGGCTTCCTGGGCCTCGTTCAGCCGTCTTTGCAACTGCTGCGCCTGGCGCAATATGTTCTTGTTCATTGAGATTGTTCCTTTGTCTCCTCAAGGATTTTACCACCCATACCAAGCGCCGCCTGCACCAGCGGGCTCTGCCGGGCTTGATTGCGAGATTCCTGTCCGTTGGGGCTTCGGAAGGAGAGCTCCAGCGGCTCTGTCAATCCAATGGCGGACGTTACGGTAGATATGAAGGTGCGCTTGCTTTCAGGGTTCTCCATTTCATCCAGCATCCGTTCCATATGTGATCGGTGCGAAAACTCCAGTTGCAGGGTGTTACCCTCCAAGCTGTGATGCTGGCAGGCCCTCAACAGTGCTCCGATATTGAACCGGCGTCCCTTGTAGCGGCTGAGCGTTCTGACAATGGCCGGCCACTGCTGATCCAGACGCGCATCTACATCGCCAGTGGGCGCCGGTTGCGCCTGAGAAGAAGCAGGCGTGCTCTCCGGAGAGGCTACTTCCAACGGATCGGGAGGTGCGTCCGTAGGGGAGGGAGGTTGTACGTAAGGCGCTTCAGAAGCCGTATCGGGCCGTTTCTGCCGGGAAGGGGTTGCTTGTGCGGCCTGGGGCCGTACCGGACTGCTCCGCTTGGGTGGGGCGGCCTTGACCTCTGCACTTGGTTCCGCGGCGACCTGCCGGGAGCACTCTATGATGGCCAGCTCTAAGGGAAGTGTGTTGGGCACCTCCTGGCGGAAGTTGATCTGGCCCAGGGTTCGCAATGCCCGAAGCAAGGCTTCCTGGGTAACGCCTTCCGTCAACGCAGCCTGGCGTTCAACGGTCTCTTGCGGTTGGGCAACCAAGTCCTTGGCGCCCGATTTGATGAGCAGCATGTCGCGCAGCTCATCAACCATTTGCCGGTGGAGTTGCTTGAGGTCGCTGCCTTCCGAGGCGATGGTGTTCAGCAGGGTGAGGGAATCGGCGACCTGTCCTTGCAGGATATGGCCCACCAGATCGCGCACGCGCTCGTCGGCGGTCAAGCCCAGCAGCAGGTTGACCTGTTGCAGGGTCAACGGGCTGCCGAAGGAGGTCACGGCCTGTTCCAGCAGGTTCTCGGCATCCCTGAGGCTTCCCGCAGCCTGCCTTGTGATGGCGCTCAACGCCGCTGGTTCCACCTCTATACCTTCCGCCTGGCAGATTTGAGCAAGCCTCTCCACCATGGCTGCGGGGGCTATGCGACGGAAATCGAACCGCTGGCAACGGGAGATGATGGTGGACGACAGTCTATGCGGCTCCGTGGTGGCCAGGATGAAGATTACGTGCGACGGCGGCTCCTCCAGCGTCTTGAGAAGCGCGTCCGCCGCCGCGTCGGTGAGCATGTGCGCTTCGTCCAGGACGTAGACCTTGTAGGTGGCCTCCACGGGAGCGTAGTTCACTTTGTCACGTATGTTTCGTATCTCATCGATGCCACGGTTGCTGGCGGCGTCTATCTCGACAAGGTCCATGGCCCTGCCTTCGTTCACCGAGGTGCACATCCGGCAGGTGTTGCACGGTTCTCCTTCCTGCGGTTCCAGGCAGTTCACCGCTTTGGAGAGTATCCTTGCGGTGCTGGTCTTGCCCGTGCCCCTAGGGCCGCAGAAAAGATAGGCATGAGCGATTCTGTCCCGGTTGATGGCCTGCTTGATGGTGCGCGCCACAGGCTCTTGCCCCACCAGATCGGAGAGCGTCTGCGGCCGCCACTTGCGGTAGTATACCTGTGAAGAGGTCAACGCCCCGCCTCCGTTAGGCCAACCGCAGCAAGAGCTTTTCTTTCCAGTGCTTGCATTTCCTGTTCGTCTTCCGGCTCCACGTGGTCGTATCCAAGCAAGTGAAGCACCCCATGCGTTACCAGCAAGGCCAGTTCATCCTCAACGGTTCTGCCTTGGGCATCCGCCTGCCTCTGGCACTGTGGATAGGATATGATCACTTCACCTACGAAGTCGTGGTGACCTTCAGGAGTAACGAACGGCTCTCCATCCCGGAACGTCTTGGGCTCATCTTCACCTTCATAGTGGCCCCAGTGCTGCGAGGAAAAGGCCAGTACATCGGTGGTTTCGTCAAGCCCCCGGTAGTCCCTGTTAAGCTCCTGCACGGTAGCATCATCGGCGACTACCAAGCTCATGTTACGACGGCCGGCACCCGCACTCAGAGGCGGCGAGCCCTCCGCCAATGCCGCTTCAGCTACGTTGCTCAGCCATTCCATGGATAGCGCTCTGCGAAACCTGGGAAATATACGGACATCAATGAGCCGCTCGGTCATACCCCTCCATTGAGGAGATGATAGCACAGGCCATGGAACGCGGAAAAGAAAGCGGATGCAGGGTATATCGTGTGTTATGGAGCGGGTGGAAAAAGGGCATGTGAGCATGCCCGCTGTTCTATGCTCTTAGACCGTCAGCGCGCGCCGGGGAACAGGGGTCTGCTTCTTGTTAATGCTCAATGCCCTTCTCCGTCAGAAGGTCAAGGAATCCCTGGTAGCTTGAAACACCTTGCACGGTATGGATGAAATCCGCCAGAGAGTCGGATGCTTGCCGCAGCGCCTGAAGCTGGCCGTAGATGGGGCTCACCGAAGTGGGGCTGTCCCCGTATGTGCCGTGGAAAGCAAAATAAGCCTGATTCAGCTTCCTGATAGAGTAGCCGTTGTCTACAAATAGCTGCCGGCGCTCCTCCATGTAGGCCTCCGCCTCGTCCACTTTGCCTTCCGCCAGGAGGTCGTCAACAGTAAGTCGCGTCTCCCGCATCTCCCTGCTGAAACAGAACCGGTCCTCAGGGCAAGGTTGAGCGACGCCCGGGGTAGGCGGCGGCACGTACTCACCGGTGATGTGTTCGAATAGCAGCCGGCCCATCTCCTCTCCGAAGATGTTGGCGGTAGTCTCGTTCAGGATGTTCATGTCGGCGTCGCGTTGATAGTTGCGGCCCAGAGGATGGAAGAAGAGATAGCTGTGCAGCCATTCATGGGAAGCTATGTTCATAGTTGTGCGCAGGTCATAGAGGGCAATGATGTTGGGGAACGTGGACAGGCCCCCGATGTTCTCCACTATGGAGGAGAGGTTCTCACTTTCTAGGATTTCCCCTTCCAAGATGCCTCGCTCAGAAGGAGGAATGTTGGGTTCGAGCAGAACGGTTTCCAGGCGCTCTATCCTATCTCTAGGGGAGACGATGAGGATTGTGGGCAGCGGGTCAAGGATGAAGTCCACGGGCGGAAAGAAAACCGGGCCTACGCCTACTGTGGGGATGCCCCGTTGTCGCAGTAAGTTGTCCAGTCCTATGTTGACCATGCCCTGCTGGCGCAGCACGTCCGATATGGCCGATTCCAAACTCTCCTCCACCTGCGGCTGCATATCGGCAAGGCGGGCCTGGACCTCCTTCAAACGGCCTTCCAGTTCCTGGAGGTCTGCTCCACCCGCGGCGGCAGCCATATTGACCTGGGCCTGGAGCCTGTCGGCTTCCCGGTCCATTTCGAAGAAGTCCAGCACAAGCTGTTCTTGCTCTTCCGCAGTTGGCTTGTGGGGGAAAAGGAAGGTACCGGCTTTGTACAGCCATTTGACGGGGAAGCGCGTCGCCTCCCACGTCGCCAGGCTGTAGCGATGACGTACGGATATCTCCTGTACGCGACTTGCGGTGAGCGTATCGTGCGATACGGCCACCGAGAGCAACAAAGCGACCATAAACAAGGTAAAGAGATTCCCCATGTCTATTCAGGGTAGCGGGCAAACGGGCAAACGGGCAATGGGGCAGGCGGGGGCAAGCGGTTTCATTCAAGGCATTGTGGTTTTGCGAACAACGGCTTTGGATTCTTCACTTCGCTCAGAATGACAGTGAGGGGGCTGTCTAGGCGGGGCGGGCAGGGGGGTGTCTAGGCGGGATGGCTCGGCCCCACCGCTGTTCCCGGGTTCTGCTCCCCGATCGGAGTCGGGGACAGGCTGCGCAGGAAAGACCCTTCGGCTACGCTCAGGATGAGCGGAGAAGCAGCGCCCCACCCCTGGATGCCTCCGCGGGCAAGACGGTTGGGGGCTGTTCAATGGCTTTGGATTCTTCACTCCGTTCAAAATGACAGTGAGGGGGCGTCTAGGTGGGGGCACGACGGACGCTTGACGCCCGCCGTTCTCCATAATTGCTAAGTGGTGGTTACTTGGCTACAATGGCGCTACTTACTGAGGTTTGCAAAGGGAGGTCAAGCGCATGCCTGTAGTAGAGAGCAAAGATATCCGCAACGTAGCCCTCATATCCCACTCTGGCACGGGCAAGAGCTCACTGGTGGAAGCAATGCTGATGGCCAGCGGCGCCATCACCCGTTTGGGCAACGTGGAAGACGGAACTACTACTTCAGACTACGAACCGGAGGAGCTCAAACGCAAGAGCAGCATTCAGACGTCGGTGGCGCCGTGCACCGTATCGGGCCGCAAGCTGAACTTCCTGGACGTTCCGGGATACCCCGACTTTGTGGGTGAGGCTGTATCGGCCCTGACAGCCGCGGATTCCGCAGCATTGCTCGTCGCGGCACAGGCCGGCGTTGAGGTGGGCACCGAGGTCGCTTGGTCAATGTGTGAAGCCAAGGGGCTTCCCCGCATTATCTTCGTCAACAAGATGGACAGGGAAAACGCGGACTTCCTGCGGTCACTGGAAAGCATACGTTCCGCTTTTGGCCGCAAGTGCGTGCCAATCCAAGCGCCCGTGGGCGCTGAACAAGATTTCAGTAGCGTGGTCAGCCTACTCGGATCAGAGGGCGACGTCCCGGCTGAGATGGAGGATCTGCGTGAACAGCTAGTGGAGGCCGTGGCTGAAACCAACGATGATCTTGCCACCAAGTACCTGGAAGGAGAGGCCATTTCCAATGAAGAGCTGGTCTCCTCCCTAAAGGAGGCGGTCCTGGCAGGCGACATAGTACCCGTGCTTGCCGGTTCCTCCACCACGTCCGTGGGCGTGGAAGAGTTCATGAACGCGGTGGTAGACCTGCTGCCCTCTCCACTGGACGCGCCGCCCGTTGAAGCGGAGGACGGCGCCAATATAGAGGCGGACGCATCGGGCCCGCTGGTGGCGCACGTCTTCAAGACCACGGCGGACCCGTTCGTGGGGAAGCTGTCGTATTTCAAGGTGATCAGAGGGACGCTCAAAGGCGATTCGCAGGTGTTGAACACCAGCAAATCGCAAGACGAACGCATAGGCCAGATCTTCGTGCCGCTGGGCAAGAACCAGCAGACCACCGACGGCCTTGCCGCCGGTGACATTGGGGCGGTTTCCAAGCTGACGGCCACCGTTACCGGCGATACGCTATGCCAGAAGGACGAGCCGGTGAAGCTCAGCGCCATAGAGTTTCCTCAACCGTTGTTCAGCGCCGCCATTTCTCCCAAGGGCAAGGCCGACGTGGACAAGATGGCCAACTCGCTGGCCCGTCTCACGGAAGAGGACCCCACCCTGAGCCTGACCCGTTCCCCCGATACGGCGGAGACGTTGCTCTCCGGCATTGGAGAGACACATGTAGACGTGGCCCTGGAAAAGGCGAAGCGCAAGTTTGGCGTGGAGCTGTTCAGCAATCTGCCCAAGGTGCCGTACAAGGAGACGGTCTCTTCAGCCACCAAGACCGAATACAGGCACAAGAAGCAGACCGGCGGTCACGGCCAGTTTGGGCACGTGATGATAGAGCTGCAGCCGCTGCCCAGGGGTTCCGGCTTCGAGTTCACGGATACGGTGGTGGGCGGCAACGTGCCGAAGGAGTACATACCGTCGGTGCAGAAGGGCGTTGTCAAATCGCTGGATGAGGGTCCGCTGAGCGGATCTCCCATCGTGGATTTGAAGGTCGTGCTCTACGACGGCAGCTCGCATCCCGTCGATTCGTCCGGCATGAGCTTCGAGATCGCGGGGTCGTATGCTCTGAGGAAGGGCGTCGAACTGGCTTCGCCCGTTCTTCTTGAGCCGGTGATGAAGCTGGAGATCAGCGTGCCCGACTCCTATACCGGCGACATCATAGGCGACCTCAACACGAAGCGAGCGCGCATCTTGGGAATGAGCCCCGCCGACGGCGTTACGTTGATACAGGCAGAGGCGCCGCAGTCGGAAGTGCAGCGGTACGCTACGGAGCTGCGCTCCATGACCCAGGGCCGCGGCAGCTTCACCATGGTGGAAGACCATTATGAAGAGGTGCCCCAGCACATCACGCAACGTGTTGTGGAAGATCTCAAGCGGGAGAAGGTCGCCGTCAGCTAGGAGGGTGGGGCAAAAGAGGCGTGTCCAGGCACGGTTCACCCCCATCTCAGTCTTCCCCCTTCAAGGGGGAAGAGGTTTTGGTGACCGCCAGTGGAGTTATTCAAAGGTCTCCGTCAAGGGGGAAGAGGTGTTGCAAAGTCGGCATATATTAGGGAGGGGCTATGACTAGACTAATCGTGGGTACCGGCAAGCACGTGTACGAGCTATCGCACCCGTTTGGAACGCTTCCCTCCGGCATGACGTTCGGAAATACGTCACACGTAGCCACCGATTCGCAGGGAAGGGTCTACGTCTACCAGCGGAAGGACCCGCCGATCCTGGTCTTCGACGGCGACGGCAACCTTGTCGATTCATGGGGAGACGGACAGTTCGTGGACGCCCACGGCATCTTCATCACTCCAGGCGACGAGGTCTTCCTGTCCGATAGAGACGCGCACGAGATAATCAAGCTGGACAGGAGCGGCAACGTGCTGTTGAGGTTGGGCACTCGTGAAAAGCCGTCGTTGCAGGGGCCGTTCAACCATCCGGCCGATATAGCGGTGGCGGAAGACGGCGATATATACGTGGCCGACGGCTACGCCAACTGCTCGGTGCACCACTTCACCGCGGACGGTCAGCACATCAAATCGTGGGGGTCATGGGGGATGGGCCCGGGCGAGTTCGTGACTCCGCACGGGGTCTGGGTCGATGGAGACCGCGTGTACGTGTGCGACCGTGAGAACAACCGGGTGCAGATATTCAGCAGGGACGGGGAGTACGTCTCCGAGTGGACGGGGTTCTTCCATCCCATGGACGTCTTCGTTGACGGCGAGGGAACGGTCTACGTCACGGACCAGGTGCCCGGCATGACCATGCTGGACCGCGACGGCGGTATGATCACGCGCATTAAGACGCAGGCTAACGGACACGGCATGTGGGTGGACATCCACGGCAACATGTATACCGCGGGCAACGACGCCCTAGTTGCCAAGTACACCAGGATATAGTTCACCCCCATCCCCGTATCGTGGTACGGGGCAGGCTCAATCTTCCCCCGTCGAGGGGGAAGAGGTTTTAGGAGGAAGGTATGGTTGGCAAGCTGCTGAACGTGTTGAGCCGCGGAGAGGCCGGGTACGACCCCGTATGTGGCATGAAAGTCAGTATTGACAATCCACCCGGGGGAACGCACGAATACCAGGGGCAGACCTACTACTTCTGCGCTCCGGGCTGCCGCGTCGCTTTCTCCAAAGAGCCGGATGCGTATTTGTCCGGCGAGAAGAAGATGGAGATGTAGCGGCTTAGACCCTCACCCGACCACCACGTTGACCAGGCGTCCAGGTACGTAGACAAGCTGTCGCACCTGCTTGCCGTCCACGTGGGCCTGCACGCGCGGACTGTCCAGGGCCGAGTTCTTGGCGTCTTCCTCCGATATGTCCGCGGCGACGGTAAGCTTGTCTCGCACCTTGCCGTTGACCTGCACGACCAGCGTGATCAACTCATCGGCGGCCATCTCTTCGTCCCAGGCGGGCAGCGGCTGATTGTGGATGCTGTAGGCGTTGCCGCGCCGTTCCCAAAGCTCCTCGGTGATGTGGGGAGCTATGGGCGCCAGCAATAGAAGCAGCGTGTCTACGGCTGAGTCCCAGGCGGCAGCATCGACGCTCTTGGCATCCCAGAAGGAGCCCAGGGCATTGCTGAACTCCATCATTGCGGCCAGCGCGGTGTTGAAATGGAAGCGTTCTATATCGGTGACCACCTTGCGAATGGTCTTGTGCGTGGCCCTAGTAAGGTCACGTATCGCCTTGGGGTCTCCGCTGCCGAGCTGCGACGAGTCGCGCTGAGCGATGTCCCAGACGCGGTTGGCCCAGCGAGTCATGCCGTTGATGCCGCTGTCGGTCCAGTCGCCGCCCTGGTCCCAGGGGCCGAGGAACATGAGGTAGATGCGCACCACGTCCGCGCCGAGCGACTGTACGTAGGGGTCGGGCGCGATGACGTTGCCCCGCGACTTGCTCATCTTGTGGTGCTCCGCGATTATGGTGCCCTGGTTGAACAGGCGCAGAAACGGCTCGTTGAAGTCCAGCAAGCCCACGTCGCGCAATGCTTTGGTGAAGAAGCGGGTGTAGAGCAGGTGCATCACGGCGTGCTCAGCGCCGCCGGTGTACTGGTCGACGGGGTTCCACGTCTTCATCGCCTCGGGGTCGAAGGGGGCGGCGTCGTAATCGGGGCTGGTGAAGCGAAGCTGGTACCACGACGAATCGACGAAAGTGTCCATGGTGTCGGTCTCACGCCTGGCCGGCTGGTCGCAGTCGGGGCAGGAGGTGTTGACGAACTCCTCGTTGGAGGCTAGCGGCGATTCACCGGTTGGGCGGAACTCGGCGTCTCTTGGCAGAAGCACGGGCAGGTCTTCCTCCGGAACGGGCACCATACCGCATGGATCGCAGTAGACGACGGGGATGGGCGTGCCCCAGTAGCGCTGCCGCGAAATCAGCCAGTCCCGCACGCGGTATGACACCGTCCGGCTGCCCCAGCCGTGCTCTTCCACGTGCTCGGCGATGGCCTTGATGCCCTGGGAGCTAGGCATGCCGTCGAAGGGGCCTGAGTTGACCTGTGTACCCGCTTCCAGGTAGGCGGAATCAAGGTCGCTGCCGTCCCAGTTGGGCGGCGCTATGACCACGTTGACCGGCAGGTCGTACTTCTTAGCGAAGTCAAAGTCGCGCTGGTCATGGGCCGGGACGCCCATGACTGCGCCAGTGCCGTAGCTGAGCAGCACGTAATCTCCTACGAAGATGGGCACCTGCTCATCGTTGAGCCTGTTGACGGCGTAAGCGCCGGTGAACACGCCCGTCTTCTCGCGCTCCGTGGAGAGACGCTCGATCTCCGATTGGCGGCGCGCCTGGTCTATATAACGGTTCACGGCGTCCCGCTGCTCACCGGTGGTTATCTTCCGCACCAGGGGATGCTCCGGCGCAAGCACCATGAAGGTGACCCCGTATATGGTGTCTATGCGGGTGGTGAAGGTGCGTATCTCTTTCTCTTCGATGCCGAGATGCGAGATGTCGAAGCTGATATCCACGCCTTCGCTGCGTCCTATCCAGTTCTCCTGGAGGGTCTTGATTCGCTCCGGCCAGTCGATTACGCCGGAGAAGTCGAGGAGTTCGTCGGCGTACTTGGTGATACGGAAGAACCACTGTTCCAGATCGCGGCGGGCCACCGGCGTATCGCACCGCTCGCACTTTCCGTCGATGACCTGCTCGTTGGCGAGCACAGTCTGGTCCGTGGGGCACCAGTTGACCGGCGCGTTGGCGCGGTAGGAGAGCCCCGCCTTGTGGAGCTGGAGGAAGATCCACTGGTTCCAGCGGTAGTAGTCCGGCTCCATGGTGCTGATCTGGCGAGTCCAGTCGTAGATGGCTCCCATGGAGCGGAGCTGGTTAGTCATGTTCTCAATGTTGCCCACAGTCCAGTCGTAGGGGTGTATCTGCTGCCTGATGGCGGCGTTCTCAGCGGGAAGGCCGAACGAATCGAACCCCATGGGGTGCAGCACGTTGTAGCCCTGCATGCGTCGAAACCGGGCGTGAGCATCGGAGGGGGCCATGGCGTACCAGTGGCCGATGTGGAGGTCGCCGGAAGGGTAGGGGTACATGGTCAGCTCGTACCACTTTGGCCGCGGGTCGCCGTCCTCCACGCGATAGAGGCCGTCGCGCTCCCAGCGCTCTTGCCACTTGCGGTCGATCTCCTGCGGGCTGTAGCGTAGCTCCGTATGTCGTGCCGTGCTGGTCATCTTCTGCTCCTTGGGCAGGTATGCTAGACAGGCCTACTGGTACTGTCAAATTACCTCATAAAGAAAACGCCCCTTGTCGGGGCGTCCGTGTGCTTGGAACATGTGGCTGCGCCCCCTACGGGTCATTCCTCCTCAACAGTGCCAGGCCAAGCAACGGAGAGATGTTGGTGTGAAGACGCATGGTACGGTAATTATAGTGCATGGGCGGCAATTGCGCCAGCAGTACGGCTTTGCTATAGTTGAGACTCGGCGTGGGGCTGTAGCTCAGTTGGGAGAGCGCCTCAATGGCATTGAGGAGGTCAAGGGTTCGACTCCCTTCAGCTCCACCACGGTTCGTTCTTTTCTTTCCTCAGTTGTCCCGTGATGTGTTCGCTTTGT
>CAYVEN010000016.1:0-28223 GCA_964450505.1 uncultured Dehalococcoidia bacterium
GGCTGAGACGGAGACGAGTAGGCTAGTTGTCCGGCATAGCGAGTCCGGTATGGTGGAAGCGGACGTTAGGAGCCTGGCTGAAAATCCCTCCTGAGCCTCCCGCCGAAATCCTGTCAAAACGTGACAGGAAAGTAGACCGGGACGGGGTTGTCGCCCGTTATGACGGACAGGGGCGTGATTGCGCCTCAACAGAGCGCCCCGTTTGATACGGGGAAGAAGAGTGGTACCACGGGTGAAAGCTCGTCTCTTGTGAGACGAGCTATTTTTATATGTAGACCGGTGAGCAGGACATAATGAACCAAGTTGAGCTTTACGATACGACTTTACGAGACGGCGCACAGATGGAGGGGATCTCCCTCTCGGTGGCGGATAAGATCAAGATCACGCGCAAGCTGGACGAGCTTGGCGTGACCTACATAGAAGGCGGCTGGCCCGGTTCCAATCCCAAAGACGCGGAGTATTTTCGACGGGCCAAATATCTCAACCTATCGAACGCCACCATCGTCGCTTTTGGAAGCACACGGCGAGCAGGGGTATCAGCTGACCAGGACGCCAATCTTAAAACGCTCATAGAAGCGGAGACTCCGGTGATAACCCTCGTCGCCAAAAGCTGGGACATGCAGGTCACGCGAATCCTGGAAACGAGCCTGGAAGAGAACCTGGCCATGATTTCGGACTCCGTCGCTTTTCTCAAGGATAATAGACGGCGCGTGTTCCTGGACGCTGAGCACTTCTTCGACGGATACAAGGCGGACCCGGAGTACGCCTTACAATGCCTCCGCGCCGCCGCTTCCGCGGGCGCCGAGACCATAATCCTCTGCGACACCAACGGAGGGACTCTGCCCCACGAGGTGCAAGAGATCGTGTCCAGTGTGAAGCAGGAGATCGACGTGCCGCTGGGCATTCACGCCCACAACGACTGCGAAGTGGCGGTGGCCAACAGTCTGGCGGCGGTGGCGGCTGGCGTCAGGCAGGTACAGGGGTGCATCAACGGATACGGGGAGCGCTGCGGCAACGCCAATATCCTATCGGTTGCGGCCAACCTGAAGCTGAAGCTTGGAATACCGGCCATCAGCGACAAGCAGATGGAATCGCTGACGGAGGTACACAGGTACATAAGCGAGATAGTGAACATGCCTCCGGTGGGCAACCAGCCATTTGTGGGGCATAGCGCTTTCAGCCACAAAGGCGGTCTGCACGGCTCTGCGGTGGCCAAGCTGGAGGACAGCTATCAGCACATCCGGCCTGAACTGGTGGGCAACAGCATGCGAATGCTGGTTTCGGAGCTGGCCGGGCGCGGCAACGTGGCCTACAAGATCAAAGAGCTTGGAATAGACGTGGACCTATCCCCGGAAAAGGCGCTGTGGCTGGTGGAAGAGATCAAGGAGAAGGAGAGCCTGGGCTACCAGTATGAAGGGGCGGAGGCCTCCTTTGAGCTGCTGGTACGACGCGCCGTGGACGGATACAGCCGTCCCTTCCAGCCCGTGGACTACCGGGTGCTCATCGAGCAAAGACTCGCCCCTGACATAATCGGCAGCGAAGAGCCGATCTCGGAAGCCACGGTCAAGATACAGGTAGGCACGGAGGTCCGGCATACAGTGGATATTGGAAACGGCCCCGTAAACGCCCTGGACGGCGCTATGCGCAAGGCTTTGCTCATAGACTACCCGGAGCTGAACGCCATCCGCTTGGTGGACTACAAGGTCCGCGTGGTCGACCAGAGCGGCGGGACGGGCGCCGTGGTCAGGGTGCTGGTGGAATCCACCGACGGTGCGCACACCTGGCAGACCGTGGGCGCCTCATCTAACATAATCGAAGCCAGCTGGACCGCCATCACCGACAGCCTGGAATACTGGCTGCTCAAGTACGGAGAGTGATCCGCCGTTCCTGCGCAGGGAGACCAGACGTGGGTCACCCCCATCTCAATCTTCCCCCATCAAGGGGGAAGAGGGTTTGAGCGATTTCTAGCATCTTTACCCAAAGTTCACTAAGCGTCTTCCGATTTTGCGTCGTTTATGGCATAGCGGAAATCACAGTGTGAAGCGCCTTGCATTATTGTTTGGGTTCTGGTCAGCTTGATTTCAGAGTTAAACCCCTGTGACATGGCGAAGTCGCGCCCACAGGAAAGCAAGAACCCCAGCTCGGGAATACCCAGCTCTTTGTACATTTCAGCATACCGGCAGCGCACTACGTTAAATGAATAGCGCTCTTCATCCTGCTCAATCGTCTCCGTCTCCAGGGCCCGGTTTCTTGTCCACGGTTCCTTGGCCTTGGCAAAGGCCTTCAAGTCGTTACCGCCCACACGTTCAGCCAGAGCCCTACCCTGCTCCTTAGCAATCTCCACAATGGTGCGCCCTATGATCTCTCTAGCCCTCTCTTCACCAATCTCCTTGGCGAACGCCTTGAACACGGGACCCAGGACGCCCGCTTCAATCCGGCGTCTGTCAAGAACGCTCATTTCGTCTATATTGAAGGTCATATCACTTCTCCAGTAACCAAGCCTGCACGTACGGCTCAAACTTGGCTTTCAAACTTACAAGCTATCTTATCAAACTATGAAAGCTTCTCTTTTTCGCCAGTGTTGCGCCCTGCAAAGTAATGTGCTAGCATCTCCCAAGCTTTTTTCTGCAGGCCTGAAGCAGTCATCGAACTTGAGCTAAATGGCTATCGAAAAAAAGACCAACGAACGCTTGGCGGACCTACGTAAGCTTCGCGAACAAGGCCGCGAAGGCGGCGGCAAGAAGCGCATCGAGCAACAGCATGCCAAAGGCAAGCTGACAGCGCGTGAGCGGATTGACCTATTCCTTGACGAAGGGTCATTTAAAGAGCTAGACCCGTTCGTTACCCAGTGGTCCACCGGCCCCGGAAAGGTCGGCGACCCTCATCCCGGTGATGCCGTCGTCGTCGGCTACGGCACCGTGCACGGCCGTCTTGTTTACCTGTACTCCCAGGACTTCACCGTTTACGGCGGCTCATTGTCGGAAGCCGTCGCCGAAAAGATTTGCAAAGTTATGGACATGGCTATGAAGAACGGCGCTCCCGTGGTGGGTCTTATCGACTCGGGAGGAGCCCGCATTCAGGACGGCGTAATAAGCCTGGCCGGCTATGGCGACATCTTTCTCAGAAACACTATGGCTTCCGGCGTAGTGCCCCAGATTTCGGTCATCCTGGGGCCTTGCGCGGGCGGCGCCGTCTACTCTCCCGCTATTACCGACTTTGTTTTTATGGCGGACGGCAACGGACAGATGTACATCACTGGCCCGGACGTCATAAAGGCCGCCACCGGCGAGGTGGTAGACCACGAGTCCCTTGGCGGAGCCGATACGCATGCCCGTCTCAGCGGCATGGCGCACTTCACGCTGCCCACGGAGCAAGAGACCCTGGACGAAGTACGGCGTCTGCTCAGCTTCCTCCCTCAGAACAACATGGAGGACCCGCCTTCAATCATCTCCTTTGACGACTCGACCCGTACGGATGAGGCGCTGGGCGATATGGTCCCCGATGATCCGATCAAAGCCTACGATATGCAAGAGGTCATCTTCAGCATTGTGGATGACGGCGATTTCATGGAAGTCCAGCGGCTCTTCGCTCCCAATATCATCGTAGGTTTCGCGCGTATGGCCGGCAGTCCCGTCGGCATCGTGGCGCAGCAGCCGTCTTACCTGGCGGGCGTCCTGGATATAGACGCCTCCGACAAAGCATCGCGCTTCGTGCGCTTTTGCGATGCATTCAACATCCCGATCGTCACCCTGGTTGACGTGCCGGGATACTTGCCAGGCACAGACCAAGAACACCGGGGCATCATCCGCCATGGCGCAAAGCTCATCTACTCGTATGCGGAGGCCACCGTGCCCAAGGTGACGTTGATCACTCGCAAAGCATACGGCGGCGCATACATAGTCATGGGCAGCAAGCACCTGCGGGCGGACATCAACCTGGCATGGCCCACGGCGGAGATAGCCGTCATGGGGCCGGAAGGCGCGGTAAGCATAATAAACCGCGTGCAGATTGCCGAAGCGGACAACCCCGAGAAAATGAAGACAAAGCTTGCCAAAGAGTACCGCAAGCAGTTTTCCCATCCCTATATAGCCGCCGGGCGCGGCTATATAGATGACATAATCGACCCGGTGGAGACCCGTCCACAGATTATAAGAGCCCTGGAAATGCTGAAAAACAAACGGGATAGCCTGCCTCCAAAGAAACACGGCAGCATTCCTCTATAGATGCGCTTATGATTGACAAGCGGCCAGAGGACACCAGCGAAATCGCTTCTTTTTGGGCGGCCATCAGTAACATTGTCAACGTTGCGCCGGGAAGCCGGCATCATTCTCTGATCAATCAGAAGAGCAACCCCTGGAAGGCTGTGTATGCCGGATCCCTGTCCCAGAGCCTGCTATGGCAGGGACTTGGCTGGGGTCGCATATAATCCACGCCTCTTTGCGTTGCTCTAATCCATTTTCCTGATATAATTCGCGCAAGCTGAAAAAACAGCTGATTCAATAAATTTCAAACGCGCTAAAGGCGCTATCGCTTTGCGACTACTGTCGCCTGGATTCACAGACGGAAAATCCGTCAAGTACAGCTCACTATATTGTGCAGTGTGCTTGTTTGCCCGAAAGGAGTTTAGGTTTGACCAATAATCAGGTTTCTGAAAAGGCTAGGGAGCACTTTGGAGTCATAGTCCAGCAGCAGTTGGACCGGGTGGAACGACTCAAAACGGAAGACGCCGCGACCGACTTCTCTAAAGTGAAACCCATCATCATCGGCGTTATTGGCGGCGACGGCATCGGGCCCGCCATTACCGCCGAGGCGCAGCGCGTCCTAGAGTACCTTCTGCGCAGCGAAGTAGAGGGTGGCAAGGTGCAGTTCAAGGTGATCGAAGGCTTGACCATAGAAAACCGCGCCGAAAAGCTCCAGTCGATCCCCGACGACGTACTGGCGGAGATCAAAACTTGTCACGTCACGTTGAAGGGCCCCACCCATACTCCCGAAAAAGGGGACGGCTGGCCCAACCTGGAAAGCGCCAACGTTGCCATGCGCCGCGAGCTTGATCTCTTTGCCAACGTAAGGCCGGTCCGCGTACCGCAAGAAGACATAGACTGGACTTTCTTCCGAGAGAACACGGAGGACCTCTACGCCGTGGGCAGCCAGGGGATCAACATTACCGACGATCTGGCCATAGACTTCCGTGTCATAACCACGCAGGGTTCGGAGCGCATAATCGAGGCCGCCTTTGCCCATGCCGCCAAGACGGGCAAGACCAACGTCACCGTGGTAACCAAGGCCAACGTGGTCAAGACCACCGACGGCAAATTCCTGGAAGTAGCGGGCAGAGTCGCGGAGCGTTACCCCGGCATCAGCTGGGAAGGCTGGTACATAGACATCATGACGGCCAAGCTCTTGGACAAAGCGCGCCGCTCCAACTTCCAAGTGTTCGCCCTGCCCAACCTGTACGGCGACATCCTCACCGATGAGGCCGCCGAAATCCAGGGCGGCGTGGGCACCGCGGGCAGCGCCAACATCGGCAGGAAGAACGCCATGTTCGAGGCCATTCACGGAAGTGCCCCCCGCATGGTGCGCGAGGGTCGCGCTCAATATGCGGATCCCAGCTCAATCATCCGCGCCGGCGCCATGATGTTGGAGCACATAGGGTACGGAGAGTTGGGCAGAAGGCTCAACATGGCCCTGGAAGTGTGCGGCCAGTATGAAAGAAGTGTGGTGACCACGGGCAGAGACAGCGGCGCAACCGCCCAGGAGTACGGTGATTACATAATGGCCACTGTGGAAGACCCGGGCCTTGAAGCCAAGTGGCAAGGGTACGTAAACGCCGGCTAAACGTGTCGATAGCAACCAAACAAGGAGTATAGACGCAATGCGTAAGAAGATAACCGTAATCGGAGCGGGGCAGGTAGGAGCAACCACGGCGCAGCGCCTTTTCGAGCGGGGCTATGCCGATATTGTGCTCGTAGATATCGTTGAGGGGATGCCTCAGGGCAAAGCGCTGGATATTCTTGAATCGGGACCTGTCGTCGGCTCAGACGCCAACATTATTGGCAGCAACAGCTACGACGCAACCGAAGGCTCCGACATCGTTGTCATCACTTCAGGGGTGGCCCGCAAACCCGGCATGAGCCGCGACGATCTGCTGCTCACCAACATGAACATAGTGGGCGCGGTGACGCGGGAAGCCGCCGAACACTCCCCGGATTCCATTATCATCGTGGTGACCAATCCGCTGGACGCCATGGCGCAGCACTCCTTCGAGGTAAGCGGCTTTCCCAGGGAGCGGGTCATAGGACAGTCCGGCATACTGGACACCGCCCGTTTCCGGACGTTTCTATCCCAGGAGCTGAGCGTCTCCGTGAGGGACGTACAGGCCTACGTACTGGGAGGGCACGGCGACACCATGGTGCCCGTAGTCGGCTATACCACCGTAGGCGGCAGGCCAATCAGCGAGTTGGTGTCCAAGGAGAGGTTGGATGCCATTGTGCAACGTACCCGCGACGGCGGCGGAGAGATCGTCGCCCTGCTCAAGACGGGCAGCGCCTACTACGCGCCGTCCGCCGGAGTGGCGGAAATGGTGGACTCCATTGTCCTAGACCAGCACCGCATCCTCCCCTGCGCCGCCTATCTCCAGGGCGAATACGGGGTAAACGGCTACTTTGCGGGCGTACCCGTGAAGCTGGGCGCATCCGGCTTGGAAGAGGTCGTAGAGATCACGCTCTCCTCGGAAGAGCAGGCCATGCTCCAGAAGTCGGTTGACGCCGTGGAAGAGCTGGTGGGCGTCATGCACAACTCCACCGCCTAGGTGCCCAAGATGTCAAGACGACCACAGAGCGCAGAGGAAAAGAGCCTCCTGGATAAGGCTCGGCGCAACATGCCCGCCGGTGAAATGGGCAACGGCTCCGGCAACTTTGAAGACGGCTTCATTGTCAAGGAAGGTAGAGGCTCCAAGCTCTACGACTTCAGCGGCAACGAGTACATCGATTATCTGCTGGGCTCCGGCCCAATGGTGCTGGGGCACGCTCATCCATCGGTGGTGCAGGCTGTTCGCGACTACCTGGAGCGGGGCAGCACTTACTTCATACCCAACGCCCCCGCGATCCACCTGGCCGAGGAGATATCGAATGCGGTGCCCTGCGCCGACCTGGTGCGCTTCACCACCAGCGGCACGGATGCAACCTTCCAGTGCATGCGCGCCGCTCGCGCCTATCGCAAGCGCGACAAAATACTGAAGTTCGAGGGTGGTTTCCACGGCACCAGCGACTACGCCTTGCAGAGCGTGACCCCCAAGAGACTCCTCGAATTCCCACAACCTGAAGCGGGTTCCGCCGGCATACCGAGAGCGGTTGCGGATACCGTACTCATAGCCCCTTACAACGACCTGGAAACCACCTCCCGCATCATAGCCGAGAACCATGACGAGCTGGCCGGAGTGATCGTAGAGCCGATGCAGCGCATCCTCACGCCCATAGACGGCTTCCTGCAGGGACTCAGGGATATCACAAGCCAGTACGAGATTCCTCTGATATTCGATGAGGTGGTCACCGGCTTCCGCATGGCCTACGGAGGAGCGCAGGAGTTCTACAACGTGGTTCCGGATCTGTCCGCTTTTGGAAAAATCGTTGGCGGCGGCTATCCACTGGGCGCAGTGGCAGGCCGCAGTGAAATCATGCAAGCCTACGACGCTTCACTGGCCGAGGAGGACGGTTTCGTACCGCAAATCGGCACTCTGAACGGCAACCCCATCGCCGCTACGGCTGGCTTGGCCACGCTGGCCGAAATGCGTAAACCCGGCACATACCAGCGTCTACACGACAGCGGCAACGCGCTCAAAACGGCGCTGCAAGAGATCATGGATCAGGCCGAGATTCCGGTAAGCGTGGTTGGCGACGACACCGTCTTCGACGCGTACTTTACCAACCAGGAGATCACTACCTACCGTTCAACATTGAACGCCGACGGCGCAATGTTGAAGCGGTTCAACGGTCTGCTGTTGGAGCGAGGCGTGCTCAAAGGCGGGCAGAAGTTCTACATGTCCCTGGCCCACACTGACGACGACATCCAGAAGACCATCACCGCGATAGAAGAGGCTGCCAAAGAGCTGCAATCGTAGGGTGGCCTACCCCATCCTGAGGCGCTGCCAGGCTATTAGCAGCGCGGCAATGCTCTTGCCGTCGTGCAGGTCACGGTTGTTCACCATTTCCACCGCCTGCTCCAGCGGCATGATGACCCTTTCCACCTCTTCGTCCTCATCAGGGTGAGCTTCCCCCTCCCTCAGGTCCGTGGCCAGGAACGTATACATCTCTTCGTCGGTAAACCCGGGAGTAGTGAAGTAGGAACCCAGGAAATCCAGTTTTCCGGCTTCCAACCCCGTCTCTTCACCAAGCTCTCTGCGGGCTGCTTCCGCGGGGTCTTCACCGTGCTCCATTCTGCCCGCGGGCACTTCCAGCAAAGAATCGCCCACGGCTTTGCGGTACTGCCTGACCAGGTGTACGTTCCCTTTGTCGTCCACCGCCACAATGGCGACCGCCGGGCCGTGCTCGATGACCTCCCTGGTAGCCTCTATTCCACTGGAGAGAGCAACCGTGTCCACTCGAAGGGATAGTATCTTCCCGTCAAATATGCGCCTGCTGCTCACGGTGGGTTCCGGGTTATCTGCCATGCTGCTCCTTAATGAGTACCAGGGAGTACTTCCCAGGGATCGAGACCCAGCTTCCGCACCAGATCCGCGTAGTAATAGGCGGGCGGGTTACCCCTGAGGAACCGCGCCGCCGGAGCGCCCATGCTGACCTCTACGCTGTCCCCGTGTTGGAGGTCGACGTCTATGAATCCATCGATTGCCAGTACACCGGTGGTTTGCGATAAAAAGCTCATCTTGATCCGGCTGGTCTGCGGCAACACCAGCGTCCACGACATATCAAGGTGAGGCGCAACGGGCGTCATCAGAATGTCCCTGGATTGTGGATGGAGTATCGGCCCGCCGGCTGACAACGCGTATCCCGTACTTCCCGTTGCCGTGGCCACAATCACCGCATCGGCGCGGTAGGTGGTCAACGGTTCATCGTCCACGGTAATCCCAATCATGGACAAGCGCGCTACCTCTCCCCTGCCCATTACCACCTCGTTCAAGGCCTGGTACGTCCGGGTGTCGCCTTCCGTGCCGGAACTGCGCACCGTGGCTTGTATCATGGCGCGCTCTTCTATCCAGCCACTGCCATCAAGGTACCTGTCCAGCTTCTGCAGCGCCTCTTCAACGCGGAGTTCGGTCAAAAAACCGAACCGGCCCATGTTTATGCCCAGAATGGCTACTTGCTTGGGAGATGCTACATGAGCCGTTCTCAGGATGGTGCCGTCGCCTCCTACCGTGATCAGTAGGTTGACCCCGGCATGCCAGTCGCCTTCCCTGACCGCTTCCAACTCCTCGACGGCAGACACCAGGGCATTGCTCCCCAGGCCAAGATGGGCAGCTATTGTTCGGGCAAGCTCCTTGGCCTCCGCAATCTGTGAGTTGTAGACAATACCAACAGTGTCTCGGGAAATCATAGCCTTGTCCAAGATAGTCAGGCGATCCCTAACAGTCTATCCGACTGGCAGAAGAGTGTGAACCGCGCTCTCCGTGATTTCAAGCAGCGGCCCGGGCAGTATGCCAATGAGCAGAATTCCTATTGCAGCGACGGCAACGGCAACGAATACGGGAGACGAGTATGGGATGCGCTCTTCCGACTCAGCAGGGGCCAGATACATGGTCTTTATCACCCTGAGATAGTAGTAGGCCGATACCACGCTGTTGAGCACGCCCACAACCGCCAGCCAGATCAGATCGCTGCTTACTGCCGCGTTGAACAGATACAGCTTGCCCATGAAGCCTGCCGTGGGCGGAATACCGATCAACGACACCATGGACAGTGCAAGCACGCCCGACAGGATGGGAGCGCGCTTTGCCATTCCGGCAAGGTCGTCTATCTGATCGCTGCCGGTGCGGTTGGCGATGGCCATCACGGCAAAGAAGGCGGCCAGGTTGGTGACAGCGTAGGCCGCCAGATAGAACAGCACGCCGCTCGGCCCCAACCCGTCTACGCCGCCGTCTGGCGTGCTTGCCGCCACGGCGGCTACTCCCACCAGGATATATCCCGCTTGGGCTATGGTGCTGTAGCCCAGCAGCCGCTTCACGTTGCTCTGCAAAATTGCAACTAAGTTGCCAACCGTCATTGAGAGCACGGCGAGTACGGCAAAAAGGACGCTCCAGTCCACGTCCACGCTGCCGAATGCCACGTAGAAGACTCGCAGGACAATGGCGAATCCCGCAGCCTTGCTGGCCACCGACAAGAAGGCGGCCACCGGCGTCGGAGAGCCCTCGTAAACGTCGGGCACCCACATCTGGAACGGCACCATGGATATCTTGAAGCCGAAGCCGACCACGATCAGCGTGATGCCCACGAGCATGACATTGCTGCCGAAAGGCACACTGCCGCTGCTGATACTGCCCGCTATAACATCCAAATGGGTGCTGCCGGTAAAGGCATAGACCAGAACCATGCCGTACAGCAGCAGCGCCGAGCTAACCGCGCCCAGCAGGAGGAACTTCAGACCGGCTTCGCTGGACCGCTCATCTCTCATGAAGGCCGCCAGCGCCGCAATGGGCAAAGTCGCCAGCTCAAGGCTGACATAGATGGAAACAAGCTCCTTGGTGGCAGCCACCAGCATCATTCCCACCGCGGATAGCAGAATTATGCCGTAGAACTCACCCTGTGACCGGTGGAACCTGTCCGCAAAGTCCCTGGAACCCAGCACCACGAGCGCCACGATGCTCAACACCAGGAACTTGAAGAAGAGGGCGAATTTGTCCACAACCACCGTATCGAAGAGGCCGGTCAGTGCGCCGCTGCTCTCAGCGCTGACGTCGATCCACAGGACTGCGGCAAAGCCCGCCGGCGCCAGCAACCCCAGAACGGCGATATAGGGAAGTAATCGCTTGTCGCGCAGCAGCAGGTCGAAAATGACCACCACGCCAGCGACGGCAGCGAGCGCAATTTCGGGAGCTATCAGATAGATGTCATGCGCTGTCATATCTTCTTATCCAAACCGCGAGGCAACCATTGGGTTGAGAGTAGAGGAGAACACGTCCGTAATCAGGGCGGGGTAGATGCCCACTATAATAATCGAAGCCACCAGCAGCACTACGGGAATCGCCTCCACCAAGCTGGCGTCGCCAACTTCGGCGAAGCGAGGCTTCTCCGGTCCAAACATCACGCGCTGGATCATCCACAAGATGTACCCAGCCGTCAGAACAATGCTGGACACGGCTATCGCCGTGGGCCACGACCACACTTCGAACGCGCCCAGGAATACAAGCACCTCCGATACAAACCCGCTGAGGCTGGGCAGACCCAGCGAGGCCAGTCCGGCCACTATCAATGCGGTAGCCAGGAACGGCATTCGCGACGCCAGTCCGCCCATGTCCGGGATGTAGCGGGTGTGAGCCTTTTCATATACCTGGCCCACCAGCAAGAACATGAGCCCCGTTATAGTTCCATGGGTGAACATCTGCATGGCCGCTCCGTTCAGCCCTACCGCGCTGACCTGGCCCGTCCCGCCCAGAGAGGCTATCCCCAGCAGCACCAGCCCCATGTGGCTGACACTGCTGTATGCAATCAACCGCTTCAGGTCGCTCTGGCGCAGGGTCACCATTGCCCCGTACATAATGCTGACCACTGCCAGCGTCACCAGGAGCCATGAGTAGTCGCTGGTTATGCCGGGGAACATGGACGTGTTGATGCGTATCAAGCCGTAGCCGCCCATTTTGATGAGAACGCCAGCAAGCATGACGCTACCCGCCGTTGGCGCGTCGGTGTGTGCGTCGGGCAGCCAGGTGTGCACAGGCCACACCGGCAGCTTTATGGCAAACGCTATAAAGAATAGGAAGAAGACCATCTGGGCAGGGATCAGCAGGTCCGTCAGGTTGCGGTTGCCCAGCTCCGTCATATCAAAGGTGCCCGTGGAGAAGTAGATCACCAGGATGCCTATCAGCATGAGCGCCGACCCAGCGATGGTGAAGATGAGGAACTTCATCGCCGAGTACTCTTTGCGGCCCGTGCCCCAAATGGAGATCAGGAAGTACATGGGCACCAGTTCCAGTTCCCAAAAGATGAAGAACAGGACAAAGTCCAAGGACATGAAGACGCCCAACACGGCTGTCTGCAAAACCAGCAGCCAGAAGAAGTGCTCTTTTGCCCTGACTTCCACCTTCCAGGATGCGAATACCGCGGACAGTCCCAGCAGTCCGGTTAAGAACACCAGCGGCGCGCTCAAGCCGTCCACACCCAGGAAGTACTGGACGTTCAGGGACTCTATCCACATGGTCTTTTCAACTAGCTGGAGGGCGTCCGTTCCGTCCTGGTACACGATGAAAAAGACCACGGACGTCAGGACCAACTCTACGATGGTTACAGCGGCCGCAACCAGGCGGACTCTTGGCCCATTGACGAACAAGAGGATGAGCAGCGCACCTGCCAGTGGAAGAAAGAGCGTGGCGGTTAGCAACGGGCTATCCTCATATCTTTATCTACCAAGTACAAGATAAGCTCCTAGAATAAGCAGCATTCCCAAAGAGACAACGACGCCATAGGCCTGTACCTGACCGTTCTGCAAGGGCGCAACGACCCTCCCCCCGTTGCGGCTGACGAGGCCTATGAATTCGACGATGCGGTCCACCACCTCCCTGTCGAACCAGTCGAGGAACCTGACTCCACCCTGATAGAAGACGCGATACACCAAGACGCCTTCGTACAGTTCATCCATGTAGTACTTCCTGAAGAGGAGGTTCCTAACCGGACCGAACGCTTGCCCCACTCTCTCAGGCGATATGACTCCGCTCTGGTACATCAACGTGGCCAGGACTATCCCCAGCACTGCCACGGCTGTCGAAACCCCGGCAATCACCAAATCGAAGTCCTTGACGTGTCCTCCCAAGAACTCAACGAACCAGTGCGCCGGTATGTTCCCCAGGTCGTTCAGGGGGTTGACGAAGTAGCCCGCCCCTATCGAAGCAATCGCCAGTATGCCGAGCGGCAATACCATGACCCACGGCGATTCCGCCAGATGCACGCCGTGCCCGGCTTGCGACGGGTCTTCCTTTTCGATGCTTCCACGGAATTTGCCGTGGAAGGTCATGTAGATGACACGGAACATGTAGAAGGCCGTGAGGAAAACGGTGGCGAGAGCGAGCCAGAAGACCACCTGGCTAACAGCGTCTCCGCCATGCCAGGCGTCCAGAAGGATCTCGTCCTTGCTCCAGAAGCCGGCCAGGGGAAAGATGCCCGCCAGGCTCAATGCGCCTATCAAGAAGGTGATATACGTCCACTTCATGTGCTTACGCAGGCCACCCATGTACCGCATATCGAATGTGCCGGTGGCGTGGTTCACGCTGCCGGACCCAAGGAAGAGGAGCGCTTTGAAGAAGGCGTGGGTGAACAGATGAAACATCGCCACTGCCGGAACGCCTATGCCCACGGCGGCTATCATATAGCCAAGCTGGCTGACCGTGGAGTAGGCCAGCACCCGCTTGATGTCGTACATCACCAGTCCCATTGCGGCGGCAAATACCGCGGTGAATCCACCAATCAACGCCACCACGGTAAGGGCCGTTTCAGATTCGGCAATGAGTCCAAAGAACCGCACCACCAGGAATACGCCCGCCGCAACCATAGTAGCGGCATGTATCAGGGCGCTGACCGGAGTGGGGCCTTCCATAGCATCGGGAAGCCAGGTGTGCAGGGGGAACTGAGCCGATTTGCCCACCGCGCCTGCGAATATGCCAAGCGACAGCCAGGTAGCCGCAAAGGCGGTCAGGCCGCCCGCAGAGCCAAGTATGTCGGGAATCTCGAACGGGTTGAGACCCTGAGCCAGGTAGAAGTCCTTCTGCACAAAGAGGTAGAGGATAGCAAGCAGCAGGCCCACGTCTCCAATGCGGGTTATCAAGAACGCCTTCTTCGCCGCAGCCGCAGCCGCAGGTCGCTGGTGCCAGAACCCGATCAGCAGGTACGAGCTCAAACCGACAAGCTCCCAGAACACGTATACCTGGAGAATGCTCCTGGCCAGGACAATGCCTATCATAGAGGTGGTGAATATCGACATGTAGGCGTAGTAGCGGGAGTACTCGTGCCTCTCCATGTAGCCAAGCGAATATATCTGCACCATCAAGCTCACGCCGGTGACCACTACCAGCATGATGGCCGTGAGCGGGTCCATGAGAATGCCTATCCTGATCTCCAGCTCTCCGATGGTCAGCCAGGTATGCGAGTCCCAGCCGATTGCATCGTGGCTGCCAACCGTGCTTGCCAGCGCCCATATAGATAGCGCGAAGGCGGCGCCTATGGTGAGTATGGTGGCATAGCCGCTGAGGCGCTGGTCCACGCTCCGTGCGAAAGGACGAATGACAAGTACAATCAGTACAAGAGATACCAGGGGTAAGAACAGGATGGCCCAGGCTATAGGTTCGGTTATCATAGGACCTTCACAGCTTCCTCAGGATTTCATCGGCAACGTGTTCCCTTCCCCGCGGCACCATCACCTTGAACGGGCTCTCTTCCGCCCAGTCCAGGATATCCCCTTCCGGCAGTATCCTTGTGGGAAGCCCCTCCCCTTCCAGGAGATTCTTCCACATCTCGGCAACTATCAAGTTTGGCGCTTTCAAGTAATCAACCCACACAATGTCACCGCCTCATCAAGTTGACCTGTGTTACGTCTACTGTGCGCCTTGCCCTGTAGACGGCAATGATAATAGCAATCCCCAGAGACACCTCCGCTGCCGCCACTGCAATGATGAACATGGCGAATACCTGTCCCGTAAGTACAAACTGCGCCGCGGCATCGGCCGTTGACGTGGGGTCGACGCGCAGAGCGGCTGGCGTGACGTACCGCGCCGAAGCCACGGCGGCAAGAATGACGCCGTTGAACATCAGCTCTATTGCCATGAGCATGGTTATGGCGTTCCGCTTGGTCAGCACGCCGTACAGCCCAATGCAGAACAGTATGGCCGACAGTATGAGGACTCTTTCCAGTGTCACGACTGCCGCTCCCGTACGAGGACTATGGCGCCGATTATCGCCGCCAGCAGAAGCAGTGAAACCGCCTCAAAGGCCAGTACCCACTCCTGGAGCAGCAGACCGGCCAGCCATTCCGGCGTGGCTGAGAGCACCTGCTCGACCTTGGCCAAGCTGTCGCCGGACAGCGTTTGTTCCAGCAGGTCCCACTGGGTATCCGCGATTACAAAAACGAGAGCTACCAGAACAAGACCGGCCCCCGTCAGAGCGGGCAGACGAAGGCGAAGGCTGTTGGAAGGATTTCCCACCTGTATATCCTGTGTGAGAAGGACGCCGAAGATGATCAGCACCGCTATTGCGCCTATGTAAACGAGCACCTGCACTACGGCAAGGAACTCGGCGTTGAGCAATACGAACAGGCCTGCCATAGCGCCGAAGGTAACCACAAGCATCAGAGCAGCCCTAAACAGGTCTTGGAATCTGAGCACAAGGATTGAAGCAGCCACGGTGATAGCGGCTAGCAGCCAGAAAAGGACGTCCTGGACTATCAACCGACCTCTTCCTTTTCAAAGGCGTCCCTTGACTCCTGGGGCCTCTGCGGTAAATGGTACGGCCAAGGCTCGCGTCCCGCATTTCCCCAGTCCAGTGCCGGGTCTTTATGCGGATCATACCCCTGGTTTTCAAGCTGCGGTCTGAACCAAGCGCTGGGCTTCTTGTCCGCTTTTCGCAGCCTGTCCACTGTTATGACCAGGTCCTTGCGACTGTACTGCCCTTCTTCAAAGCCGCTCCCCATGAACAGCGCGTCATACGGACAAGCCTCAACGCATAGCCCGCAGAACATGCACCGCGCTATGTCTATGTCAAAAGCGTCTATGGCGTAGGCCTGGCCTTCGTTCATGTAGTCCCCGCCGGGGTGCGTCACAATGCGTATGATCCCCAGGGGGCAGTACTTGGCGCAGCTGGCGCAACCGGTGCATCTCTCCTCATACCAGGTGAACTCCTCACCGCGAAATCTTGGATGCTGCGTGGCGCGCTGCTCCGGGTACGGGATGGTGAAAGGCTTTCTGACAAAGTTCTTCATTGTCACCATCAAACCCTTGAAGATTCCTACACCATACATCTATGACACCTCTACGGCGGCTGTGCTCTGCGCCACCGGTGTGGATTCTTTGGCGTTTAACCCAACAAGTTTAGCCAGTATTGCTATTCCCAATAGCCCCACCACCAGATTGATTCCGCCCATTATCCACATATCCGCGGCGGTTAGGACTCTTCTGGTTACTCCGTCCACCACAACCTCTTCTCCGAATACCAGTACTTCTATTGCTACCACAAAGATGTTGAGCAAGCTGAGCGGCAACAGGAACTTCCAGGCGAAGGCCATGATCTGGTCGACGCGCAGCCTGGGCAACGTGGCCCTGAACCATACGAAGATAAAGGCAAAGAGCCCAACTTTCAGGAGAAACCAGAGGTGGGACGGAAGAAACGGCCCTTCCCACCCTTTGAGGAACAAGGTGGCCAGCAGCGCCGACGTAATCAGGACAGCGCCGAATTCGGCTGCCTGGAACATCCCGAACTTCATACCGCTATACTCGGTATGGTATCCCGCGATTATTTCGCCTTCGGCTTCTACCTGGTCGAACGGCGATCGATTCATCTCGGCGGAGGTTCCCGCCAAGAATATGAAGAAGGCCAGAGGCTGCACGATTATGAACGGCACCGTCTGAGCCTCCACCAGACCGACCAACGACATGGTGCCTGCCATGAGGATGAGTCCAACCACGGAAAGCACCACCGGTATCTCATAGCTGATGAGCTGCGCCACCGCCCGCATTCCTCCGAACATGGCGTAACGGTTGCCGGAGGCCAACGCCGCCATGAACATGGCCAGCGTGTTCACTCCGGTCACGGCAAACACGTACAGAATGCCAATGTTCAGGTCCGCTATGAACGAGTTCTTGCCAAAAGGCAGCACGGCCATGACCAGTATTCCTGACCCCATCATTATTATGGGAGCCAGGTTGAAGACCCAGCGGTCCGTGCCTTCCGGCATGGTGTCCTCTTTGGTCAACAGCTTTATCCCGTCCGCTATCGGCTGCAGTAGTCCAAAAGGCCCGGCTCGATTGGGTCCGAGGCGAGCTTGGAATCGCCCGAGCACGCGGCGCTCTACGTAGGTGAAAAATGCGGCAAAGACAAGGAAAACGTTGACTACGAGCAGTATCACGCTCAGCCCGGCCAGGGTGAAGGCAAGCCACTCCATGCCACCGGGGAGTATCCCATCTTTAATGGCAGCCGCGCCTTCAGGGGTGCAGTAAGCGGCGTTCCCAGAGTTTGCCCCCCAGAAGCAATAGACGTTCCGGTATATGGAATTGCCTGCCAGCAGCGAGTCCATCAGCGGTCAACCTCGCCCATGTTGATATCTACGCTACCCAGGGTAACTATCATGTCAGCCAGCTTCCAGCCTACCAGCATCTCCTTGATCGCACTCATGTTTATCAGAGAGGGGGAGCGTATCTTGCACCTGTAGGGCGATATGCCGCCGTCGCTGACCAGATAGAAGCCAAGTTCGCCCTTGGGCGACTCTACCCTGCCGTACGAATCCCCGGCAGGAGGACGGTACAGATAGGGAACGTCCGCCTTTACCGGACCCGGTTCTATCTGCTCCAGGCACTGCTCCAGGATGCGAAGGCTCTGCTTCATCTCCTGTATCCTGATGTAGAACCTATCGAAGTTGTCGCCTTGTTCCCCTACCGGGACGTCAAAGTCAAATCTGTCGTAAATTTCGTATGGATCCGCTTTTCGCAGGTCCCATGGGAATCCCGTAGAGCGGAGGACAGGCCCGGTAATGGACGCGTTCAAGGCCATTTCCTTGGACAGTGTATTGCCGCCTTTTGTTCTGGTCAGCAACACCTCGTTTCCAACCAAGAGCTGTTCGTATTCATCTATGTAGTGGGGCATCTCCTCCAGGAATCTCTTGAACGCTGGCCAAAAGTCGGCGGGCGTGTCCTGGAATACGCCTCCCACCCTCATATAGCTGACGGTGATTCTGGCCCCGCATAGCATCTCGAACATGTCGAGTATCTTCTCGCGCTCCCTGAAGCAGTACATCAGGGGGGTGGCAAACGCGCCCAAATCGTTGAGCAGGAAGCCTGTAGCCACAAGGTGACTGGCAATGCGCTGAAGCTCCGCCGCTATGGTGCGCAGATATTTGGCCCGCTCCGGGGCTTGCACGTCCGCCAGCTTTTCGCAGGCGATAACGTAAGCCTGGTTGTTGGTCATGGACGCCACGTAGTCCAAGCGGTCGGTCAGCGTGATGACCTGGGTATACGTTCTTTCCTCGGCAAGCTTCTCCGACCCGCGATGGAGGTACCCGAATACGGGCTCCAAGTCCACTATGACCTCTCCGTCAAATGTGACGCGCAGACGGAGCACTCCGTGAGTGCTTGGATGCTGAGGCCCTACGTTTACTGTTATCGGCTCGCTTAGCGTCATAATCCCTGCTACCTGGGCGGCTCCATGTAATCCTTTCTCAGCGGGTGGCCTTCATATCCCTCCCAGAGCATGATCCGCTTGAGGTTGGGGTGGCCTTCAAACGCCACTCCCATCAGGTCCCAGATTTCGCGCTCTTGAAAGTCGGCCCCTTGCCATACGCTCATGACTGAAGGCAACGACGGATTTCCGCGTCCGTACACTTTGGTCTTCACCACCGCGCTGAGCATATTGATGGTGGACGTCAGGTGATATATCACCTCGAAGTGGTCTACGTAGTCCACCGCTGAGATAGAGTTCAGCAGATCGAACTCCAACCCCTGGGTCTTTGCGAAATGCCGGCAGATGTCCAATACGGATTCGGGCGAGACCCATACCTCGGTGTTGCCGCGCTCTTGCACAGCGGACGGAAGTATCTCCCCGATGCGATGCGCCAACTCTTCTCCCCGCAGGGCTGTAATCATCTACTACCGACCTGCCGGTGTCCGAATTAGACTGTATTTCTTGATCTTATCGTGAAGCTGCATAATACCGTAGAGAAGGGCATCCGGGCGTGGAGGGCAACCCGGCACGTAGACGTCCACGGGGACTATGTGGTTCACTCCTGGCACCACGCTATAGGACTGGTAGTAGGGCCCGCCGCTGGTGGCGCAAACCCCCATGGAGATGACCCACTTGGGCTCCGCCATCTGGTCATAGATGCGCTTTATAGCCTCTCCCATCTTCCAAGTAACGGTGCCCGCCACAATCATCAGGTCGGCCTGGCGCGGCGTGGCACGAAACACTTCCATTCCGAATCGTGATATGTCGAAGCGGGACATAGCGCTCGCCATCATTTCAAAGGCGCAGCAGGCCAGCCCGAAGGCCAACGGCCACACGGCATAACGGCGTCCCCAGTTCAACAACGCATCCACCGAGGTCACCACTACGTTTCGCCCCAGATCGTCCGGCACTTCCAGCAACGGCTCATCATAGGGCGCCAGGGAGGTGTCCTTGAGGTACTGTATTTTGGCTCCCTCTTCTCTATCCAGATCCCACGTTGTGGTGTAGAGAGGGATGGCTTTAGGGTTCTGGCCGTTCTCCAATTCAGTCTACTCCCATTCCAAGGCGCGTTTGCGCCAAGCGTATACAAGTCCAATCACGAGTATCAAAACAAATACCAACATCTCAAACAGGGCAAACAGTCCAAGCTGCTGGTACTGAACAGCCCAGGGATAGAGGAAAACCGTCTCTATGTCAAAGATGACAAAGAGAAGGGCGTACACGTAGTAGCGGAAGTTAAACTGCGACCAGCGGCGTCCGCCTATAGGCTCCACGCCGCATTCGTATACCTGTCTCTTGACGGGGGTCGGCTTTGCAGGACGGATGCGGATAAAAGAGGCCAGCCAGGACGCAATCAACATGCTTGCCGGGATAATTATGGAGAATGCAACCAAGATAGCCAGAAGGCCGTACTGTTGAAAGTAGTTATCAAGCATGCTCTTTTCCCTACAGTATCCCTGGTTAAGACCAGCTACACCATATCATGCGGAACATTTGGCTTTCAAGTGAAATTCAACACAATCAAAGACGTGACTTGGAAGGTTTGTTGACATCCTAAATGCAGAGTGCCACACTTGGAAATCAAGCCCTTATTAAGTCCCGGATGGACTCCAATGGCACTCCTTGAAATAGAGAACCTGTACGTCCGCTTCGATACCAAAGAGGGGCCAATCAACGCGGTCAACGGCGTTGACCTCACTGTGGAAGAGAACTCTATTGTAGCCATGGTGGGAGAAAGCGGTTCTGGCAAGTCCGTCACGGCCCTGTCCTCCGTTGGCCTTCTGCCCTTTCCGGGGCGGGTAACGGCGGGAAGCGTGAGAATGGGAGGCGCCAACCTCCTTGAGCTGGACCAAGAGCAGATCCGAGCCGTTAGAGGGCCCCTCATAGGCATGGTCTTCCAAGACCCAAGAGCCTCGCTGAATCCCAGCATACCCATCGGCGTTCAGGTGCAGGAGGTATTGCTCACCCACACAGGCATGACCAAGCGCGAGGCCCGTGAACGCTCCGAGGAGCTGCTGGTGGAAATGGGACTGCCCGACGCATCACACGTGCTCACGCAATACCCCTTCCAGCTCAGCGGCGGCATGTGCCAGCGAGTCATGTTGTCCATCGCCCTGGCTCTCAGGCCAAAGCTTCTCATTGCCGACGAGCCCACGTCCAACCTGGATTCCACTCTTCAAGCCGCCATCCTCAGCCATCTCCGATACCTCAGAGAGGAGTACGGCACCGCCATTCTCCTCATAACCCACGACATGGGCGTCGTTGCCCAGATGGCGGACTCCGTGGCAGTGATGTATGGCGGAACCATTGTCGAACGTGCCGGCACTATCGATCTCTTCAAAAGGCCGGCGCATCCATATACAGTCGGTCTGTTCCAAGCGCTGCCCAGGCTGGACGACGCGGATCGCCAGCTTGTCTCCATGCCAGGCCGCCCGCCCGAGCTGAACACCCCGCCGGAGCACTGCTCCTTCCTGCCCAGATGTCCTTATGCGACCAGTATCTGCCACAACAGCCCCAGGCCTGCCCTGCGCCTGATCGCGGACAATCACGCCGTGGCCTGCTTCAACGAAAGGCGCTACGACTAGCCCTTCCGATTAAGGGTTCCTAACGTTCTTCTCTGTGCCTACGCCACGAATGGACTAGGTTAGAGGTTGACGCCGTGTATGGCGATCCCAGCGCGTCGGTTTACTGCGGAATCGGGGGATTTCATGCCTGCCACGACCTAGGCCAGCGCGGGATAGCCGTCTAGGTCGAGTCTCGCCCACTTGGTAGTGTCTCCTCGCAGATTGTACCATTTGGGCAGTCCTCCTGGGAGGAGAGCACTTGGCATGGGCAGAGTGCCAGAAGGGGCGACTTGTATCACTCCTGCAATCGACTATGCGAAGCAGTACACAGTCTTAGCGTAGGTAAGGAGTTTTTATAATGGCAACACTACTGAGGATACTTCGCTCACTAGAGAAGACGGAAAGGGTAGTTCGTTGGCTAGAGAAGCAGCCGCTCCACGATCGGGAATCGTTGACAAAGCTGGCATGCAGAGGTTGGTTTCTTGGCCCACGCTTCCCCGTAGGTGCTATCCCTCAACTTGGCAGTTCGGTAGAGATTACGCCGGATGATGTCGATGAAGTTGTCACACGACATGTTCGGTGGCATCTCGACGACATTGAAGCATCTCTGATCGGATTCTATCCACTCCGGTCTTACTTGTTTCAGGAGGCGTTCTGGGCACACCGAGACGGTAGGTACTCGCTCTCGATCTTAGCATTCCTTGCGCAGGCTGATGGTATCTTCTACGAGAGGTTCGGAAAGCAACTGTTTCGCCAAGGGAGCGAGGAAGCAGTCAACGCCTTCAGTTCCGAGGTTAGAGGCCGATTCTTCCAAGCACATCTGCACCCGCTCACACAGTCCATCCCACTATGGGTGGACAGCCGTAACCTGGGTGAAGACTTTGAGGGACTGAATCGGCATCAGGTTCTTCATGGAATGCAAGTGGATTACAATACCGAACTGAACAGTCTGAAGGCAATTTCGCTTCTCGATTACCTATCCTGGATGTTGAATACGCGAGCCGAAGGGGGCCTATCTACCGCTCCTGACTAGGAGCTGTTCTGAAAAGCAAGCCTACCGGTGTATTGGCTCACTCGTCAGGATTACGCAGGTAGCTATTCGCATCCTCGGCGCACCCTCCCACGGTGGAGACAAACGTGGGAACAAAGCCACCCAACATGGCCTATTCGTGCCTGTTGTCTTGCTTCAACGAAAGGCGCTACGGCTAGCCCCTACCCCGGCCCGTGACACCTGAGCCAGTTCAGCGAACAGCGTTTCTATGGCAAGGTCGTCGCTGAGGGCGCCTCTTTTGATGGCTAGATCCGCCTCCAGCAAGCTGACGTACATTGCCACTATCTTCTCCTTGCTGTGCCGGCGCGCCTGTTCCTGGACCCTCTTTGCCGCGAACTCGGCCCTCAGCCCCAAACGCCGCGTCATCTCCGAACCCGGTACGCCCTGTCCAACCAGGTCTTTGGCCAGCAGCATTAGGCGCAGTTGACGCGCCAGCATGGCTATGATGTAGCCCGCGTCCGCTCCGCCTTCTTGCATCTGCTTCATAAGACGCAGGGCGTCGGACGTCCTCCCCCCCAGCGCCATGTCCACCGTTCTGAATATGTTGGCTTCCCTTGAATTAGCCACCAGAAGCTGGACCATCTCACGGTCAATGGTCTCGCCGTCCGCATACAGAGCCAGTTTCTCCAACTCGCCCTGCATCACCCACAGGTCTCCGCCCACCAGGTCTATCAACTGCCGTTCGGCGTCGCTGTTGATCTTCAACCCCATTTCGTTTTTCCGTCCTGCCAGCCACCGGCTCAGGGCATCTCCGGTCAGGATGCGGAACTCCTTTACCTCAGCCAAATCGCTCAGTTTGGATAGCAGCGGATTGCCCCTGCTCAGTCTTCCTTCCAAGAAGACCAGCAAGGTGGTGGGAGGCAGCCCGCTCAGCGACTCTGCCAAGTCCTTCCACTCTTCCAAAGGGTCGTTCTGCCTTCCCCTGGCCGCTCCCCTTCTCCGCGCCGGACGCGCTTCTTCAAAGCGACCCAGCAGTCCTTCGGCAATCACCAGGCGGCGCTCCGCCAAGAAGGGCACAACGTTGGCCACCTCCAACAGGTGCTGCAACTTCAGGTCGGGGCCTTCCAGAACCGTAGTGTTGGCGTCTCTTATGTCAGGCTGGCCGATCTCTTCCCGCCGATCATCTAAGAACGCCTTCTTTAAAAAATCGTCTTCACCGTGGAGAACGTAGATCACGGAAGCCCTCTTTCTTCCGGCAGGGAGATTTTCGTTGACACGCCAGATACCTTACAATACTCTTAGTGGATACAACATTGTTCATCAGGTAGTGATTACTGGCTCCTCATTAAAACTGTCCCGATTGTTGCGTCTGTTCTACCTTTGCTCTTTGATTGCAAATGAACCCCACTGCAAGTGAACTCTTAGGAAAATATGAAATCATCGAATGGCTGAGCACCTCCGGTATCGCCTCCATTCTCCATGCCCGTGACACCGAAACCGGCTCCGTCGTCGTTCTGAAAATACTGCACGCCTACTTCGCCAATGAGCACGAAGCGCTGCGCATCTTCCTGGCGGAGATGGAGCAGGTGAGCCATCTTCGACATCCCAATATCGTGCCGATGCGCGGTGTCGAGAACGTCGGAGAGGACACCGCCATCGTCATAGACTACGTACCGTATCCCACCCTCAAGGCTCGGAAGGCGCAGACGATGCCCGTGGGCGAGGTTATACACATTCTGAAGCAGGTGGCTTCGGCCCTGGACTTCGCCCAGGAGAAGAAGATACTGCACCGGGACATCAGACCCAGCAATGTCTTCTACGACCAGAAATCCGGCCACGCAACGTTGTCCGACTTCGGCATCGTGAGGCTGGTGGAAAGCACTCACGCCCTGGTCAGGACTACTATAAACACCCCCCTACCCGGTTATTCGGCGCCTGAGCAGAATCAGGGTCTCCACTACAACCCGTACAGCGACGTCTATTCGCTGGCGGTGCTTGCCTATGAGCTTCTAACCGGCAACCCTCCCTTTGACGCTCTGACACCTCACTCCGTCCTCTCCAGACAGCTCAGATACGTACCGGAGGCTCCGTCCAGCCTGGTTGCAGGCCTTCCTCCCGCCGCCGACGAGGTCATTCTCAAGGCCCTGGAGCCCAAGCCTGAAAACCGCTTTGCCACTTCAACCGAGTTCGTGGAAAGCCTGGTCCAAGCGGTTGGGCCTGAACTTGCTCAGAGGCCGGCCGTGCAAAGCGAGACGGAGAACGGAGAGGAGGCGGCAGTCCGCCTGGAGCAAACGGCTGTCATTGCTCCCGACGTGGACGTGGAGACCGCTGAGCGTATCTTTTGTCCGCTCTGCGGCACGGGCAACGCCGCTTCCTCTAGGCGCTGTTCCAACTGTTGGGCCTCTCTCGTCGCCCAGCCGGTTGTTTCCGTAGAGGAAGAGGAGAAACTGGTTGAGGGTTACTGGGGCCGGCTGAGAAAGCGCAAGCGGATCACCTGGATAGCCATTGGTGTAGCCGTAGCAATGCTTGCGGCATGGTGGGTGTTCAACCTGATAGAGACGCGCCCGCCCCTGCCGGGGCCTGCCAGTTCAATCACCGCGGTGTCCGGCCCAGACGAATGGGTAACCGCACAGCGCGGCAACTTCCACACCGGCCAAGTCCCCGGCCCGGCCTTTGATCCGTCCGGCGAAGTGGCGTGGCAATTTCAGGCGGATGGACAGATCCTGGGATCACCGGCTGTAGCAGACGGCTTGGTGTTCGTTGGATCAAACGACCGTCGCATCGTGGCCCTGGACGAGGAATCCGGCGACGTTGTCTGGGAACACCACCTGGATATACAACCCAACTCGGTGCCAACCGTGGCCGGCGACTTCCTCTACTGGGGAATTCGCGACGGTAGGATAATTGCCCTTGACTACAAGACCGGCGAAGAGGTCTGGACCTACAAGACGGGCGCCGCCATCTACGGCGCACCGACCGTTGTCGACGGCGTCCTCTACATAGGCTCGTCCGACGGTGGAATCTACGTGCTGGACGCACTGACTGGAGAAGAGCGTTGGAAGAGGATAACCGAGAACTGGGTGGTAGCCTCGCCAAGCGTTGACCAGGGGATCTTGGTTTTTGGAGGGCAGGACGGCGAGCTGTACATGTTCGACGCAAACAACGGCACACTCCGCCATCAGGTAGACCTTGGCAGCGGCGTGGACAACTCCACCACCATTGTTGACGGCATAGCTTACGTGGCGTCTCGCAGCGGGACCTTGGTAGCCTTTGATTACACGCAGAAGAGCATAGCGTTTCAGAAGGCGGTGTGGAGCTGGTGGTTCCAGCTTTGGGTCTGGAACGTTGCGCCGGTGCCGGACCCCATTCCAGGGTTGCAGTGGGCCAGGCGTCTGCGCGACACCGTGGTGGGCGATTTGGCCACCGACGGCGCCCTCCTATTTGTCAACACAACCGACGGCGTAATACGCGCCTTGGACCTGAAGGATGGAACTATTGAGTGGGAGACGGAAGGCCTGGGTACGCTTTACTCCTCTCCCATTGTATCCGGCGACACGGTTGTGCAAACCTCGGTTGACGGCACTGTCTACGGCCTGAACATCTCCAACGGCGAAGAGAAGTGGCGTATCTCCGTTGACGGATCGGTTATAACCTCGCCGGTGCTGGCGGGCGATAAGCTCTTCATACCCACTATCGAAGGCCGGTTGATAGCCGTTCAGTAGCATCTCCATGGAACTCGGCATCATCGGGCTGGCCAGAAGCGGCAAGTCCACCGTATTCAACACGCTCACCCGTGGACGCGTCTCCACCGCGTCGGGTGCAACCGCCAAGTCCAACATCGGTATAGCCAAGGTGCCAGATGGGCGTCTCGGCGTACTTGCCGACATATTCAAGCCAAAACGGGTCACCAACGCCGAGGTCCAATACATCGACTTGCTCAACACCCCGGAGGGCCTGGGCAAAGACCGCGGTATAACAGGTGAGTACTTCAATGTACTGCAACGCGTGGACGCATTGGTGCACGTGGTGCGCGCCTTCGAAAATCCCGCCGTGCCCCATGTCGAGGGAAACATAGACCCTTTCCGTGACATCGCTACGATGGACCTTGAGCTCACCTTTTCCGACGCAGCGATTTTGGAACGCCGCTTGGAGAGGCTGGACGCGGAGCTGAAGGGCGCCAAAGCCCAGGAACGCGACCGTATCAATCGTGAAAGCGCCATCTTGCAGAAAATCAACCGGAGACTGCAGGAAGAGATTCCGGTCAGAGAACAAGAGCTCACCGACGACGAGAAGAAGCAGACCAGCGCTTTGCAGCTTCTCACCGCCAAACCTCTGCTTGTGCTTCTAAACATAGGAGAGGAGCAGCTGTCCAACGTCAGCCGGTTGGAAGCCGACCTACAGCGGAAAGCCAACCGGCCAAACGTCTCCTCTGTTGCCCTCTGCGGACGCCTGGAAGAGGAGCTGTCCCAGATGGACGAGGAAGAGGAGGCCGAGTTCAGGAAATCGCTCAACGCGGGCGAGCCGGGCCATGACAGGGTTGTTCAAGAATCGTACCGTCTGCTTGGCCTCGTCTCTTTCCTGACCGGAGGGCCCACTGAGGTCAGAGCGTGGACCGTTCCGGAGGATACCCCGGCGGCACAGGCCGCGGGACGCATCCACTCCGACATAGAGCGCGGCTTCATCAGGGCGGAGGTAGTCCCCTACGACGACCTGGTGGAGTGCGGCTCACTGGCGGAGGCCAGGCGCAGAGGCCTGCTCCGCTCGGAGGGCAAGGGCTATCCGGTCAAGGACGGCGATGTGATAAACTTCCTCTTCAACGTTTAGCCCAGTTTTAGCAACTCCGGCATGGGATCAGCGCCATGACAGTCAAGCAAACCCAAAGCCTCCAAATAGGTGATTCGTTCAGAACAGAGACCATCTCTCTCTATATCCACATCCCGTTCTGCGAAACGAAGTGCCCTTACTGCGACTTCAATACGTACGCAGGCATAGAGCCGCTGATCCCTGAATACGTCGATGCCCTGATCAAAGAGGCGCGCTTTTGGGGCGACTCTCTATCCCGACATCATTCGCCAACCGTCAGCACTGTGTTCTTTGGCGGAGGCACGCCTTCCTACGTGCCTCCAGGAGACATCGCCCGCATCCTGGACGAGGTTCTTTCCGCTTTCCATCTCGCAACCGCCGCCGAAATCACCTTGGAGAGCAACCCCGGCGACATTGAAGCAGGACGGGTTGAGGCCTGGCTCAAGGCTGGGATAAACCGTCTTTCCATCGGAGTGCAGAGCCTGGACGACGGGCTGCTCCAACTGCTGGGACGCCGCCATACCGCCCAAGAAGCGCTGGACGCTCATAAGACGGCGCGCAACGGTGGACTTACCAATATCAACCTGGACCTGATGTACGGCCTTCCCCACCAGACGCTGGACCAGTGGCGGGGCACGTTAGAGGAAGCGCTGGAAGATAGGCCGGAACATATTTCCATGTACGGCCTCACTCTGGAAGAGGGTACCCCTCTGGAAGCGTCGGTGCGACAGGGCAAGGCGCCCTACCCTGACCCTGACCTTGCCGCCGATATGTACCAGCTTGCCGGGAAACTAAGCGAGGATGCAGGCTACCACCACTACGAGATCTCCAACTGGGCCCTGCCTGGCCGCGAGTGCCTGCACAACCTCACCTACTGGCGTAATCAGCCCTACCTTGGCATTGGGCCGGGAGCCCACTCTTATCTCAACGGCTACAGGTTTTCCAACCTGCGCTCGCCCAGGCGGTACATACAACTGGCCGGCGCACTGACCTCGGCCAGAGTCCGTCCCGCCGGCTTACAGGAGTACGGCCTGCTGGATGTATTCGAGGTTATAGACGAGCGACTTGAGATGGCGGAGACCATGATGCTAGGGTTGCGTCTCAGCGAAGGCATATCGCAAGGGGCATTTCGAGACCGTTTTGGCGTCGGCCTTGTCGAAACGTACGGCCCGCAAATCGACGAACTGCTGGACTTAGAGCTGGTGGCCTGGCAGGACGACCGCCTAGTCCTCACTCCAACGGGCAGGCTGCTGGGCAACGAGGTGTTCCAAAAGTTTCTCTTCCCCTAGC
>CAYVEN010000017.1:0-27158 GCA_964450505.1 uncultured Dehalococcoidia bacterium
ATTCGATAGCTGAGACCGCAGACGCTTTCTGATCTCCTCTTCAGCCAGCCCGTTTCTCTGCTGAATGCGATCCACCGCCACCTCTTCGGGTACCTCCAGCATCCACGCCTCATCGACCAGGGATATCCAACCGGCCTCGATCAGGATGGCCGCTTCCAGGACGGCAACCTGTGCGCCTTTGGCCTCCAGCTCCCTGAGACGCTCCTCCATCATCGCGTGCATCCTGGGATGCATGATGGCGTTCAGCTTGGCCATCTCTCCGGGATCGGAAAAGACAATCGCCCCCAGCTTTCTGCGGTCTATCTGGCCGTCCGGCTGTAGGATATCCTCGCCAAAGGTCTCCACAACCTGTTTCCAAGCATCGGTGTGGGGTTCATACGCCTGATGGCCCACCTGGTCGGCGATGATGACTTCCGCGCCCATCTCCTGGAGGATGCGGCTTGCTTCTGTCTTGCCGGAACCGATGCCGCCGCTCAGGCCTATGGTTATCATTCTCCTCCCGTCCCTGGCGAAAACGTAAAGGCCATTGTAGCAATCGGCTTTGCATAGGGTCAAGGAAAGCGCCGCCCACCACGCAAAACCTCTTCCCCCTTGATTGGAGGAAGATTGAGATGGGGGTGACACCGCCACCGTCATTCCCGACCCCGATCGGGAATCCATCCCCTCTCGGCGGGTTTGGTATCCGTTCGCCCTGAGCTTGTCGAAGGGCGCCCCCCAGCGTGGTTCGACAAGCTCACCACGAGCGGGGTTTGGTATCTCCCGATCAGTTGGTTGTCGTCCGGTTAACCAAAAATCAGCGATGTGGACGCGGCGTCATTCGCAGATGGGTAACTCTAACTCGTCGAAGCCTGTGATGAGCACGCTTTGTAATTCAGCCGGTACGCACCCGCTAAGTTGATTGGAGGTGATGGTCAATTCTTGAAGGCTGGACAGGTTTCCCAACTCCGACGGTATCTCCCCGCTCAGCCGGTTGGAGTGGAGGTACAAATCTTCTAGGTTGGATAGGCCTCCCAGTTCTGGTGGTATCTCACCGCTCAGCTGGTTGGTATGGAGATATAGCCGTTGAAGGCTGGAGAGGTTTCCCAGCTCCGGCGGTATCTCCCCACTCAGGTCGTTCCAGTCTAGGAACAGCGCTTTGAGGCTGGGGAGACTTCCCAGATCCGGTGGTATCTCACCGTTCAGATCGTTGCTGTTGAGCCTCAAGTCTTCAAGGTTGGATAGGTTTCCCAGCTCGGACGGTATCTCGCCGCTCATCTCGTTGCTGTTGAGCCACAACTCTTTAAGATTGGAGAGGTTTCCCAGCTCGGACGGTATCTCGCCGCTCATCTCGTTGCCGTTGAGCCTCAACTCTTCAAGATTGGAGAGGTTTCCCAGCTCCGGCGGTATCTCGCCGCTCAACTCGTTTTCGTCGCGACTGATGCTGTAGAGATATAGCCCTTGAAGGCTGGAGAGGCGTCCCAGCTCGGGCGGTATCTCTCCGCTCAATCGGTTTCTATTGAGATCCAGCGTTGTAACTCGGCCATCGGCGTCCGTTTCGACGCCGTGCCACTCGTCCAGAGGCGCGTCGCTCAGCCAGTTTGTGTTGTCGTCCCAGCTATCGCCGTCCGTGGCGTCGTATAGCGCCACAAGCGCGTCTCTGTCCCCGGACGGAGACCCGATGTAGGGAACGGAAACGGGCGTAGGTGTGTCCATGGACGCTGGAGCGTCGGTAGACGCAGGCATCGGCGTGTTGGAAGGAGTTGTGGCTGGAGCTTGGAAGGTCTGTGTTGGTTCCACGGTCCCGTCCCCGCACGCCGCCAGGGACGCCGCGGCAAGTATCGCCATCAGGATGGTCAGGACAGCTCGCCGGGCTTTCGTCTGCACACCCTGCGGAACAGAGGGTATGTACCAGTCTGAGATCAATCTATCCTCTCCTGACTCAGCGCCACTAGGAACTCCTCCTGGGTCTTGCTTCCCTTCATCACGCGTCACTCTAAGTGGGACGCAAGCAGAGGTTGCATACTTTGTTCCCGTCTATTTCACTCATCTAAAGACTCGGCAAGCGCATCATATCACATTGGATGTAACGTTATCGTTACTTTTGCCGAAAATATCTATGACTTCTCGTAACTTTTCGCCAGACTAGGCATGCTCGCCCCCTTCCCCACTAGCCTCTACCACACCGTCGTACCCGCGAAGGCGGGTACCCAGAAGTGGCGGCGCGGTGGTGTCATTCTGAGGAGAGCAGCGACGAAGAATCCCAAGCCATTGAACACCTGCTACATCCACATACCGGCAACCGACCAAGTGATAGACCCACCCCTGCCACTTCCTCCTTCCCCACACCCCCTGCACCCTGTACCCTCACCCTATGGACTCACAGCAAACCACCCAGCCATACGCATACACGTCGGCGTTGCGCGCCCTGGAAGTCAGCGGAAATCGGATTCGTTTCTCACCTCAAAAAAATATTTGGTTCGCTTTAGCCTTGCAGCTTGACATAACGTCTGAAACGAATCATCGGACTGAGACGATGGGCGGCTCCCCTGCCCTCCTGTGCTACAATTCCCGCATCCTCCCTTTTGAGAGGCCCGTTTGACCAGTAGATTACGCAGCCTCCCCAGCATTGACGCCGTCTTACAGCAAGAGCAGGTGCAGCAACTGGTTGCGGTCTACTCCCATGAAGCCGTCGTCACCGTTATCCGCCGCCATCTGGACGGGATTCGCAACTCGCTTTCAGACGTTGACCCCATTCCCGACATCGACAAGATAGTGGAAAGCGTGTGCACTGAAGCGTCCCGGCAATGGACAACCGGCCCCCGACGAGTCATCAATGCCACCGGAGTTGTCCTGCACACCAACCTGGGCCGCGCTCCACTGAGCAAGCCGGCCCTTCAGGCCATGAACGACGCTGCTAGCGGCTACTCCGACCTGGAGTTCGAACTGCAGAGAGGACAGCGTGGATCAAGACAGGCCCACGTCAATTCGCTAATAACCCAGGTCAGCGGAGCGGAGGCGGCGCTGGTAGTGAACAACAACGCCTCCGCGGTAATGCTTGGCCTCGCCGCCCTGGCCCGGGGCAAAGAGGTCATAGTGTCTCGCGGTGAAGCCGTGGAGATAGGCGGCGGCTTCCGCATTCCCGGCGTACTTGCTCAGAGCGGGGCGCGGCTTGTCGAAGTGGGCGCCACAAACCGCACCTACCTCTCCGACTACGAATCCGCCATCGGCGAAGAAACCGGCGCCATTCTCAAGGTGCACGCCAGCAACTTCCGCGTCACGGGCTTCACACACTCGGTGGAGACCACCGAGCTGGTGGCTCTGGGCAAGGAGCATAATCTGCCCGTCCTCCACGACCTCGGTTCCGGCTGCCTGCTGGATGTGTCCCGGTTCGGCCTGGCCTATGAACCCACCGTGCAGGACAGCATCTCCGCAGGATGCGAGATGTCCTTTTTCTCCGGCGATAAACTCCTCGGCGGACCGCAGGCCGGCATAATCGCCGGCAGCAAGGACCTTGTACAAAAGCTGTCCACACATCCGCTGGCCCGCGCCGTGCGAATAGACAAGCTCAGCTTAGCCGCACTGGCCGCCACGCTTCTCCACTACCTAAAAGAGGAAGCGGTCACGGAGATCCCCGTGTGGCGCATGATCTCCGCCTCCGAGTCCCAACTGCAGGAGCGTGCCATGGCGTTGCAGAGCGCCATGGGCCCCAGGGCCTCTATCGCTCCGGGGCGCTCGGCCATTGGCGGGGGCAGCCTCCCCGGAGAAACCCTGCCCACCTGGCTTGTTGCACTTGATGGCAACCCGGACGCAATGGCGGATGCCCTTCGCCAAGCCGATCCGCCCGTAGTTGCCCGCATTGAAGACGACCGCCTAGTGCTTGACCCACGCACCGTAATGGCAGAGGAAGAAGACGCTGTGGTAAAGGCGGCCAGGCTGGCGTCGGGAACGGGATGAAGGAGAAGCCTTTGCAGCCGGGTTTGAATTGTACTGGAATCACGTTAAGTCTGGGACTGAGAGAAGAGTTATGAGTATTGATCAGATGAACTTCTACCAGCGTAAGCTCGCATATGAGATGGACTCAGCGGACCTCTATGAGGCCCTGAAGAAGGACGAGCCAATTGTTGTTGTTGATGGCCGATCCGCCGTCGCATATGCCAAAGAACATATACCTGACGCCGTCAGCCTTCCTCACAGAGAGATCAGCTTCAATACCACCGAGTCACTTGACAAATCGAAGCTGTACGTCTGCTACTGCGACGGTATTGGGTGCAACGCATCGACCAAGACGGCGCTGAAACTCCTGACACTTGGCTTCCAGGTGCGCGAACTGATCGGCGGGCTCGATTGGTGGAAGCGGGATGGCTACGAGACTCATGGCGAGGAAGCAATCCCAGCGTCTGAGGTGAAGTGCGGGTGCTAGCCGGACGTTGTTCCATTTTTATTGAGAGTCTGTAACGACGCCCGGACTCCAAACCACCGAATCCCAGTTCGGCCACAAGCATCTCGCGATACCCCAGGTGACTTTCCTCAAGCCGTCGGCTGACCTGCACCGCGCTGATCTCAGGCTCAAGAGCGGCGGTCAACGCTGCAAAGTCGCTCTCCCTTGCAGGCCTTATACGGAGTTTCTCCACTACTGATTTCAGGTGTCATCCACAGGCTCCCTTTTCACCGCGTGCAGTCCGTTTCCCACACGCGCTAATAGCTTGTCGATACGGCTAAATGGATGATACAACTATCTGGGGGAGCTTTCTTGTTATGTGGGCCACGGGACACCGGTCTTTTTGATGCGCTTTATCCTTGATAAATGGAGCCGTATTGGCACCAGGTTGTACCTGGCTTTGGGCATCGCTGTAGCCCTGACCCTGGTGTCCGGTGCGGTCGGGGTCTACTACTTTGAGCAGAGCGGCAATCGGAACTATCAGGTCCGCTCGGAGTCCGTGCCAGCCTTGGAAGCCTCCTGGACCGCCGCTAGGGAAGCAGAGCGGTTGCGCGGTCTTGGGCAGACCTTGTTTGCAGCGAACGTTGCCTCGCAAAGTGCAGAAGCTGACGCTGTCGACCGGTCTCTTGAGCGTTTAGAGGCCGCGTTGAGTGAAGCGAATACCGTGCCGGAATTGATGCCATTAACGGAAGCCGTCAGCGACGCTGCGTATGACCTTGTAGAAGTCATAGATAACCTTGCTAGAAACGGGAATGACTTGCGGAATGCCAACGCCAACGCCGCGGAGTACCGATTACGCTTAGCAACCTCGATATCCGATGTCGGTAAGTCGGAAGAGGCTTTGGCTGTGTTGCGACAGGCCTTGCAAGCTGGCGACGAAGCAACTTTGGATGGCCTGTGGGAGCAATTTTCAAGTCTCCATGCGCAGGGTATAGACCAGCGTGTGACCGACTTGGGAGAAGGTGAGGGAGTGTTCTACGTCCGCGGTCAGCAGCTCGCGCTTGAAGCGGGCATCGGTAGCCTGGCGGCATCTTTCGATACGGCCAGCACCGCCTTGACAGAAGATGTATCGAACCTCACGACGGCCGCAGAGCAGTACTCAGCAGATACTTTGGAACTGGCTGTCAGCAGCTTCGACGAAGGTAGGACTCTCCTCACAGCCATCAGCGTCATTAGCGTCATCGTGGCGACCCTGGCTGCGTGGCTATGGGTGGGCAACGGCATGGTTCGTCGTCTATCCCGCATGTCGCAACGGATGCGTGGTATGGCGGGAGGTGACCTGGAGACGCCTGTGCCGGAGGTGGGGCGTGACGAAATTGGTGAATTGGCCGGCGCCCTGGAGACATTCCGTCAGCAAGCGCTGGAGGTGCAGCGACTGAATTTGGTGGAGCAACTCTACGAGGAGTTGCGCCAGACCAATGCGGAGTTGGAACGGACACAAGACCGCCTTGTGGCTCAACAGAAGCTGGCCGCCTTGGGGCAGTTGGTGTCCGGCGTAGCGCATGAGATCAGCAATCCACTGAATTTTGTCCATAACTTCTCAGAAGGATCGCTTGAGCTGTACAACGAACTGTCTGAGATGCTGGACACCTATAAGGACAAAATGTCTGAGGCTGATACAGAGCTGCTGGATGACATTAGCCAGGAGCTTACCGATAGCCTCAACCGAGTCCTTTCTAATGGAGGACGAGCGCTGGCAATAGTCGAGAGGATGCGCGGGTTAGGAGTTGGTGGAGGTGAACCGACAGCGGTGGACCTGAACGAGATGTTGTGGACGTCTGTGCGGTCAGGATGCAACATCTTCACCGCTGAATGGCAAGATTTCTCGGTGCAACCCACGTTTGACATGGATCAGGCCATTGGTGAAGTCTCGCTAGTGGAGAAGGACTTCGGAGAGGCTATTCTGAATCTGGTCTCCAACGCTTGCTTTGCTATGAGGCAGAAACGAGAAGATGGAGATGAGAACTACCAGCCGGAGCTTGTGGTATCAACAGCCTTGGCGGACGGCAATGTTGAGATACGAATTCGGGATAACGGCACCGGTATCCCGGATGATGTGGTAGGCAACATCTTTAACCCGTTCTTCTCGACACGGGAGGGGGCTTCTGGCTCCGGATTGGGACTTTCCATTGCTGCCGATGTGGTTCGGCGGTCGGGAGGCGAGTTGTCCGTGGATACGGTGCATGGGGAATACGCGGAGTTCATTATGACCATTCCTCAAACTGCTTCTGAGCACTTGCCAGAAGCCGCGGAGACTGCTTAACGGACAGTCCTGGTACACCGTCTTTAGTCAGGAACGGCTTCACTCACGCCGCAGTATCAGACGAGCGAACACAGCAGCAGCAAAGACGCTTGCAAGCCCCTGGATGATGATGAGCGTAGTGCGCCTACGGGGTGACGAAGCGATGCCCCCCAGAGCATCGCGGACACGCGGTATCGCCATACTGATCACCGGAGCGGATGGCTGGTCCAGTTCTGGCTGTACCAGTTGCGGCACAGGCGCTGTGCCTGACGGCTGAGGCGTTGTTGCGAGAGCACCAAGCGTGGGCTCCACGGTAGGTGTGGGCGTGGGCGTCGGTTCAGGCGTATTTGTGGGTAGCGGCACCAGCGTTGGAGTTGGTGTTGGCGTCGCCGTGGGGGTCGGCGTAGGAGTTGGTGTTGGAGTGGGGGTTGGAGTTGGAGTGAGAGTTGGTGTAGCCGTAGCTGTGGGTGTGGGCGTGTCGGGCGGAGGCGGAGGTGGTGATGGAGTTGGCGTGTTTGGAGGCGGAGTTGGCGTGTTCGGAGACAGAGTTGGGATAGGAGTCGGCGTGTTTGTTGGGGTTGGAGTAGGCGTGAAAGTGGGTGTATTGACGGGCGGAGGAGGAGGTGGTGGAGGTGGTTGTGGCGGTTGTGGCGTGGAACCATCCCGATCCAGCACCCGCACCGTTCTCCCTGAGGGGCTTCCGACGGTGTACTCCGCAAATGTGGAGTTGATGGCGATTCGGACGGTTCGATTTGTGTTCACCGCTCCGTCGTCATTCGCCACATCTACCTGGTAGCTCACAACGTCGGTCGTGTCACCCGGATGGAAGGCAAAGGCGATTAACACATCGGCGTCCTCACCCTTCCAAGAGTCCCATACTATGATGCCGCCTATGAGTCTCCCTCCTGTGAGACCTGGGTCGCCTGCACTGACAGGTGGGGAGATTCCAAGCGTGACGCGCACGGAATTCCCTTCTTGAACCTGAGAGGACGGCTCGACGCTAATCAGACGGACTACGGGCAATGCTTGCCCTCCCGATCTGTGGTCCGGCTGCACGAGCAACGCAACGACTGCAATCCCGATGACTAGGGGGATTCGGTTGACGTTAAGAAGCTTCAGAAAACGCATCAGTTACCGCGGTCGACCCCCATAGCTAGGCGTTTGGCGAGCACTCCACGAACGGTTCAGGAGAGTGCTCCGTGTCTAGTATAGTGATGGCCCATGTAAGCCGCTAGCAATTACCCTGGAAAGGTTGTGCAATCTCAGTCCATGGCATATACGGATGAGATGTATTTAAGTGCTATAATGGCGTAGATGTTCTCCTCTGCAATTAAAAGGCAAACTGTTGTCCTTGCAGCCCTTCCCTTGCTGTTCAGCCTAGCTTGCGCTGGCAATGACGGCACTGCACCAACGGCCACTCCTACCAATGAACCGGTACCGACTCCGAATGCTACGACGCCTGTTGTAACTGATCCCCCTACCCTCGCAACGGGGAACCGGGTTGGCGACTTAGCGCCTGACTTCACCCTGACCGAGGTGTCCACGGATCAGCCCGTACAGCTGGCCGAACTGACAGGACAGGGACGTCCCGTAGTCCTCTACTTCTTCACCACATGGTGACCGACTTGTCGCACCGAGTTACGGTTGCTAAAGGATGTTTACCCGGATCACCAGGAGTCTGTAGATTTCTACGCTCTGGGCATTGATCCGACAGAGGGTCTGGGCACCCTGGTCGGGTACAGAGACGGACAGGCCTACCCTTGGCCGGTTGCCAAGGCGCCTGCCGCCATGCTGCCGGAATACAATGTCTTACGGCAGCCAGCCAAGGTAGCCATAGATGGCGATGGGGTAATAGTGTTCCGTGGAGGATACAGCGTAGAGTCTGCGGAGACATGGCAGCGGGTGCTCCGTGAGCTTTCCCAGGTATAGCGCCAGTGCGAAGATGCGTACCTAGCCCTGACTCATAGCCGGGGTAGTGCGGATAACGTCATGCTCAGACTTCTTAGCGTCACCAACTTTGCCACCATAGAGCAGGTTGAAGTGGAGTTGCTACCCGGCCTTAACGTGCTGACAGGAGAGACCGGGGCTGGCAAGTCGATCATCGTGGATGCGCTGAGCCTTCTCCTAGGGGGCCGCGCCGACGGCGGCATGGTGCGCTCTGGGGCACGCCAGTCCAGAGTAGAGGGAATCTTCCTACTCAATGGAGATACTGCCCGGAAAGTCAATGCTGCTCTGGATGAGTACGGAATTGACAGTAGCGAGGAGGAGATAATTCTCGCCCGCGAAGTCAATCTGGATGGACGCAATACGTGCCGTGTGAATGGGCGAATCGTACCTCTCAGGCTGTTGAACTCCCTGGCCGAACACTTGGTAGACATCCATGGCCAGAATCAGCACCTATCCCTGTTCCGTGTACGTGAGCACATGGACATACTGGACAGGTATGGTGGGCTATGGCAACTCCGAACTCAGGTAGCGGGGCAAGTCCGCCAGCTATTGGAAGTGCGCCGAGAGCTGGACAGGCTTGCCAAGGAAGATCAGGACCTTGCCCAGCGGATGGATTTCCTGAGGTATCAGGTGGCAGAGATCAGCGCTGCCAACCTTCGCCCGGCTGAAGATAAAGACCTGTCCCTTGAGCGAGACCGGGCCGCCAACGCGGAGCGAATTATCGAGCTGTCCGACCACGCTTATCGCGTGCTATACGATGGCTTCGACCGGCAAGAATCGGTCATGGATCTTACGGGACAGGTGGCCCGGGACATTGCTCAGTTGGAGCAGTTGGACCCCTCTTTGAGCCGAGACCTCCCTTCGCTGGATGCCCTGACTCACCAGATGGACGAATTGGCGCGCACGCTACGGAGCTATCGTGACAGCATTGAGTACAACCCGGAACGACTTCAGGAGCTTGAGGAGCGCCTGGACTTGATCAGAGGCCTTAAGAGGAAATACGGCAGCACTATCGAAGAAGTCCTGACTTTCGGTGAAAAGGCCTCCCAGGACTTGGAGAGGCTCAATCAGAGCGAAGAGCGCACGGAGGAGCTGAACTCCCAAGAGGTGGAGCTTCAAAAGCAAGTGGGCGGACTGGCAGGCCAGCTCTCCGAGGCCCGGCGACACGTCGCCAAGCGTCTGGCTAGCGCCATCGAGGAGGAGGTCGATGATCTGGCCCTGGCACACGCAGAGGTTCAGGTGGACATCCGTCAATCAGACTCGGAGGACGGTGTGCCGGTTCAGACCGGCGAATCGAGCCCACAATCTCCGCCTTTAGATGGAGACGGTGTCAGGCGCCTTTCCTTTGACGGCACGGGTATAGACTCTGTGGAATTCTTGGTCTCGCTGAATCTGGGCGATCCGCCACGGCCCCTGGCCAGGGTCGCCTCCGGGGGAGAAGCCGCCAGGCTAATGCTCGCCATAAAGACTATCCTGTCGACCGCAGACCGGATTCCAATCCTGGTGTTCGACGAGGTGGATGCGGGCGTAGGAGGTCGAGTGGGCGGTGTCTTGGGCCAGAAACTATGGGGACTGTCCAAGAGTCACCAGGTGCTATGCGTAACCCACCTACCGCAGATAGCGTGCTACGCGGATCTTCATGCCAGGGTTTTAAAGCTTGCCTCGGATGATAGGACGGTGACCGCGGTGGAGACTCTAACCGATGAGGCCAGGGTGACGGAGCTCAGTCAGATGCTCGGTTCCGACAGCGGTGTCGCCCGCAGCAATGCCCTAGAGATGCTGGAGCAGGCGGCAACGTGGAAGGAAAGCCCAAGAAAAGTCACCCAAGTGAGTAAGTCGAATCGTGGCAGACCATGAGCAATTGGAGTATCATTAAAAAGACGCAGAAATTCAACCAGAGGAATAGAGCAAGTGATATCGAAACTGAGTTTTATTGTGGTGGCGGTTGCACTTGTAGCGCTCCTGGCATGCGGTAGTGAGCCTACGCCCACACCGACATCTACCCCCACACCGGTACCCACCCCGACGCCTACGGCTACGCCCACGCCGGTGCCTACACCGACTCCGGTACCGACACCTACACCTATGCCGGAGCCCACGCAGGTACCTGAGCAAGTCGCCGGTTCAGGTGGAATAGCGCCTCTGTCCCTGGATGACCCCATGGCGATTGCGTCGGAGTTGTCAGAGGCCGAGTTGGCCTGTATTACAGGAGTGGCGGATGTGGCGAGCCTGATGCAGATATTCGCCGCTCCGGAAATGGCATCACCCGAAGAGCAGGCGCAGGTGTTTGGCTGTTTTGAGGACGAAACAGTGTTGCGCCTGTATCTCACTGGAATCTTGGTGGGTACTGGCCCATTGAGCGTTGAGACCTCTCAATGCATCCGCGCGGGTATGGAAGGAGTTGACCTGACTGCTGTCATGCTGGCTGGGGCCACGGGTGACGAAGCAGGGGCTATGGCGGGTACCTCTACCTTCATCCTGGCATTGACCTGCCTGAACGAGGATGAGTGGCAGGCCGCAGCGCCCGTTCTGGGCGCTGCCCCGGACGAGAGGGAAAACCTGCAGTGCGTTGTGGAAGAAATGGGTGGGCCCGAAGCCTTCTCCGAGACGCTGGCTGCAGGGGACGAAGCCTCATTCATGGCGCTGTTTGGAGCGGTGGCTCAGTGTGGAGTGCAGTTTGCGGGTGGACCAGGCTTTGGCTAAGTCCCGCCGGGTCTTTATCCTAGCCTGAGACCGTTCTGCAGCGACGTTCTCCACGTCTCTCTCCCACGGGTTCAGGAGTCCCTGACGTTGACGGATACTATGTCTACGCCATGGTACTTCTGATGAGTCACGGATGAGGAGAGGTGACGCAGCAGGTGGAACGAGATGTCGCGGCCATCTGAAATCTCCGGGTTCTCGCCCATGTAGGCAAGCCTATCCTCTAGGTTCTCCCCTTCCGTTGCGGAGACGAACTCCAACTCGGTGCCGCCGCTCACAGAGCGGGCGGTGACTATCAGCCGGCGTCCGCTTGCAACCTCAGGGTCGTCATCGCCAGACGCCATGCTGTGCAGCGTCTCTTCTCCCACCAAGACCAGCCGTTCAGCTGAGGCGTCGCTCCCTCCGGCGTCCTTCGCGAACTCTCTGAGGAAGTCACCGAGTTTGGGAAGCGTCTCTTCATCCATGTCGATGCGCAACCGTTTGCGCCGGGGCCCGGTCAGCTCTAGGAACACCATCATCAAGACTGCCACAATCGCCCCGGAGGTCATGCCGTTGCCCAGCAGAATGCCAAGGAATCCATCGCCCAGCCGGTCCGAGAACACCCATCCGTTCTGAAACCCTACCCCAATCCAGAAGGCCAGCCCAGTTACCGTTGCTTTGCGGTGGTCAATGCCGTCCTGTATGACGATCTTCATACCCTGCACGAATAGCAGGGCAATGAGTACCAAGATGTAGGCGGCGGCTACAGGCTCGGGTATGGCTATAAGCAGCGCGGCAAACTTGGGGAGGAAGGCGAGCGTGAATATGGTGACGCCGATGATGACGCCTACCCGCCGTGCGCCGATCCCCGTGACCTCGGCAAGCGAGATGCTGGTGGAGTAGGTGGTGTTCGGCAGGGTCGCGCTCAACCCGGAGAGAAGGTTCCCCATGCCGTCGGCGTTGAGTGCGCCCTGCACTACCCGGAAGTCGGTAGCGCGCGGGCGGCGGCGTGAGATGCGTTGAATGGCCACGCCGTCGCCGATGGTCTCAATAGCGCCCACCAGCGTCACAACTATGAAGGCAGGCAGCAGCGCCCAGAATTCGGTGCCGGGCACCAGGTTAAAGCCGGGCCAGTCGCGGAACGGCACACCAAACCAGGCGGCGTCAGCGACGGCTCCGACATCGTAAAGGCCGAAGGGAGCGCCAACGGCACACCCTGCGGCGATGCCGGCGATTGGAGACCACAGTCGCAGAGAAGGCGGCGCACGGAGCACCATGATCACCACGACAGCCAGGGTGACCCCGGCGGCTAAAGGTGCAGCGATGGGGTCTGTTCCCTCGGGCACGTTGTCCAGCGAGTCGTAGAGCACCGGCGCTACCGTGGCGGCAATCAACATTATCACCGTGCCCGTCACAGTCGGCGTGAAGATGCGCCGCAGCAGCGATAGCCTGGCCGCCAGCATGAACTGGAACAGGGACGAAATGACCACAAGGCTGGCCAATGTCGCTGGACCGCCCAGCTTCAAGGCTGCTACACAGACAGCGATAAAGGCGCCGGATGTGCCCATGATCAGTACGTGCCCGGAGCCGAATCGGCCCCATCGAGCGGCCTGGAGCACGGTGGTCAGGCCGCAGACGACCAAGGCGGCGAACACGCCCCATACCAAGTAGCTCTCGGACGCCTCCGCGATGCGAACCACGATAACCACGGTGAGCACCACTGGCGCGACGATGAGCATCGCCGCCTGAGCGCCCGCTCCGAGCGCTATCAGCGGCGGCGGTTTCTCATCCGGTTCGTATCGTACGTGCTCGTTAACGATTGCAGCAGCCATAGTTGGTCCTATTCACGCACTAGGTGCGTTTCTCAGAGAATTTGCCGCCTTCCCAATTGTACGGACTTGTCAAGGGGGGTATCGGCAGCGCGGCGTTGACCCGCCGGAGCGTACCCACTTATACTTGCCGCCTACACTTGGAACCATTCCTAAGGAGGAGTCATGGCTATCACTAGATCAGCGCACGCCGTTTGGAGCGGCGACCTGGCATCCGGGACTGGGACGGTCACCGCATCGTCATCAGGCGCGTATAACGAGCTTCCCGTCTCCTGGAAAGCGCGCAGCGACGAGACAGCGGGACCCAACACAAGCCCGGAAGAGCTGGTTGCGGCCGCGCACGCAAGCTGCTTCTGCATGGCGCTGTCGGCCCGGCTGGGACGCGACGGCAAGGTTGCAACCAGGCTTGAGGCCGAAGCCACCGTGACCTTCGAGCTATTCGAAGGCGGCGCCAAAGTTGCCTCCAGCGCGCTCAAGGTTGTCGGCGAAGTGCCGGACATGAGCGAGGACGACTTCCGGCAGGCAGCGGAGGACGCCAAGAACGGCTGTCCCATCTCCGGAGCCATGCAGGGCAACGTCGAGCTCAGCGTGGAAGCGTCGCTGGCCTGAGGCATAGTCCCTAGCAGCGCAAATCCCACCCTTACTTGGCTCACCTTATAAGTCACCGCGCTCGCCTATGTCACACTCGCCTGTCCCTTCCGAGCTTCACCTCCGCCGTCTGCCTGTGGAAGAGGCCATGAGCAGGCTGGACAAGTACCTGGACCAGGCGTTCATGGCCGAGATCCTTATGTTGCGCATTGTCCATGGCAAAGGCTCCGGTGCCGTGCGAAACGCTGTCTGGCAACACCTGGAAGCCCACCCATTGGTTAAGAGTTTCGGTTTCGCCGACTACGGCCAAGGCGATTACGGAGTAACCGTGGTTGAAATGGAAAGCCGCCAGATCAACCCTCAGCAGTAAACCCTGATATTATTCGTAGGTATAAGCAGCCAATAGCCTGTAGGGATTGCCCATGGCCCTCTTTGAACATCAACGACAGCAAGCAGAGAGACGTAACGCCCCCCTAGCCGCGCGCATGCGCCCGCGCAACTTCGATGAGCTTGTGGGACAGGAGCACATCGTTGGCCCTGACAAAGTGCTCCGCCGCAGCATAGAAGCGGACCGCGTGCCCTCCATGGTTCTCTGGGGGCCGCCCGGTTCAGGTAAGACCACCCTTGCCCTGATCATCGCTTCCGTTACCCAGTCCCACTTCGAGCAGGCTTCCGCCGTCACCTCCGGCGTCGCCGACCTACGGCGCATCGTCGGGGAGGCCAGAGACCGTCTCGGCATGACCGGCCAGCGCACCATACTGTTCGTGGACGAGATTCACCGCTTTAACAAGGCGCAGCAGGACGTCATACTGCCCCACGTGGAGTCCGGCACGGTCACATTCATCGGCGCCACCACTGAGAACCCTTCCTTTGAGGTCATCTCCCCGTTGCTCTCCAGGTCCCGCGTTTTCCCAACCCAGGCCCTCACGGAAGAGCACATCGGCCTTATCGTCGACCGTGCCTTGAACGATCCAGAGCGCGGTATAGCTGAAATGCGCCCTTACCTCGAGCCGGATGCCCGCAGCCTGCTGATGACCGTCTCCAACGGTGACGCTCGAATCGCCCTCAACGCCATTGAACTGGCGGCCACTGCCACCGCACCGGATGATAGGGGTGAACGCACCATCACCCTGGCCACTATGGAAGACGCCCTGCAGCAGCGTGCCCTGCTCTACGATAGAGCCAGAGACCAGCATTACGACACCATCTCCGCCTTTATCAAGTCGGTCCGCGCTTCAGACCCCGACGCCGCCATCTACTGGCTGGGCCGCATGGTCGAAGCGGGTGAAGACCCCCTGTTCATCGCACGGCGACTTGTAATCCTCGCCTCCGAGGACGTCGGCATGGCCGATCCCCAGGCGCTCACCGTCGCTGTCGCTGCCCAGCAGGCTGTCCACTTCATCGGCATGCCGGAGGGGCGCATCCCTCTAGCCGAGGCGACCGTCTACTTGGCCACGGCGCCCAAGAGCAACACCGCCTATATGGCCCTCAACAAGGCGATGGAGGACGTGCGCATCAGCCGCAACGAGCCGGTGCCCTTGCATCTACGCAACGCCGTCACGTCTATGATGAAGGGTATGGGCTACGGCAAGGACTATAGATACGCCCACGAGTTCCCAGAACACTTTGCCGGCCAGAAGAATCTACCGGCCAACCTGGAGGGACGGGTCTACTACCATCCCTCCACTCAGGGCTACGAAAAAGTAGTTGCCGAACGCATCAAGCGCTGGTGGGGAGACCGCGGAAACAGAAGTGGACGACCAGTAGCTGACGACGGCTCTCCGCAGTAGATATAGAATTTGTCTATACTATTGAAATAACCCATATAAACCACTTGACAACTCGTTCTGCATCTGCGTTAATGAAGGTGAGGCTTTTGAATAAGCCTTAAATCTAGGAAACGGGAGGTCCAGATCATGCTCTACGAGCTGTATCATTCATGGCATTTCCCTTCTCCACGCCTCGCTGAGTCCGGTGAGTTGGTCTAAAGGAGGGGGAATCAAACTCAGCGAGGACATACGGAAGCCGGAGGCTCTGTGCGTCGCAGGGATGCGGCCCAAATCCCCAGTGGGATGGCCTCTCCGGTCGTGAATACCGGAAGTGCAGAGTCCAAGGTGATTAGCTTATAAAGCGGAACTGGCCCGGGTGGATACTCGGGTCAGTTCTTGTTTACTCCGGTAATCGCAAGCTGCCGTCATCCGTCAACTCGAACCCCGGATTCCATGCGACCTCCCAGGCGTAGCCTTCAGGATCGGCAAAATAGCCGGCATAGCCTCCCCAGAACTTCTCCTCTGCGGGCTTGAGAAGCCTGGCGCCGGCTTGTTCCGCCTCCGCAAGCACTGTATCCACATCCTCTTTGTGTCGCACGTTATAGGCCAGCGCCACACTACTGCAGCCGCCGCTGTTACCCGCTAGACCTAGATCCCTGGCCATCTCCTTCAAGCTGTAGAGAGAAAACACTATGCTCCCAGCTTGGAAAAAGGCTATCTGGTCGTCTCCTACCGAGTATGCATTCCACCCCAGCCGTTCATAAAACCTACGGGCCGCCGCTACATCGGCCACTCCCAGCGTAACTATGCTCAGTCTCTGCTCCATTATGTCCCTCCGGTTACTCCAGCGCCTCGCTTATCCTCTGGCCCAGGAATCGCCGCATGCCAATCACGTACCCCACTATGACTGTGCCCGCCATTCCCACCGCCAGCGGCGCAGAATAAACGCTGGCAACTATCCCCTGTATGAACCCTCCTAGAGGGGTGAACCCAAAGGTGAGTCCGTATAGTCCCAGCACCCGCCCCCTCACGGCATCTGTGGTCAGTAGCTGTAGCATCGTGCCCATGGCTGCGTCGTACGACATCAAAGTAGCGCCCACTAGAGCTGAAAGCACCAGCGATACGGCAAACCAGGGAGATAGCGCGAAAAGGAATACCGAAAGGCCTGCCCCCAAGGCGGTGAACAGCAGAAGCGCCTGCTTGTTCTTGAAATCGCCCAGGCCGGCAACTATGATCGTGCTCACCGTTGCTCCAACCGCATTCGCCGCCGATAGATACCCCAGCCCCGTCGCGCCCACTCCCAGCACGTCCCGCGCCATGACGGGCAGCATCACTAGGAAGGAAAACCCGAACATCTCCATGAGAACGCTCATCAGCAGTAGAGAGCGTATCGGTGCGCTGCCCCAGGCGTATCTTAGCCCTTCCACGGCTGACCGCCAGAACGGCTCCACGTTGCCCAGCGACCTGTAGTCCCCCCTGACCATGACCACCATCAAGCCGCCCAGCCAAGCGCTGATTGCCATGAATAGATAGGCGTATTGCACACCCAGGCTCTCGATAGATGTTCCGGCAACCACCGACCCCACAATCCGCGATAGGTTGAGCGCTATGAGCTGGGATGCCAGGGCGTTCAGTATCACTCTGCGCCCCACCATCAAATAGATCAGCGAGTTGCCGGACGGCAGCCGCACTGCCATGAGGATACCCTGCAAGACTGCGGCGACCGCCAGGTGCCACAACTCCAACCTGTCGGCGAAGATGAGCAGCGACACCGCCAGAGCCACCAGCCCGGACAACGCCTGCACGGCAATCAGCACCTTGCGTTTGTCCCAGCGGTCCACAACCACCCCACCAATCAGGCCAAATCCCACGTGGCCCATTCCCATCAGCCCGGCTACCAGCCCGACCCAGAAAGGGTCGTCGGTGATATCGAGGACCAGCCATCCCTGGGTAATCATCCCAATGGTCATGCCCATAGAGGAGAAGCCGGCGCACAGCCAGTACCACCTATAGTTGCGGTTGGCCATAGCAGCAAACAGGCGAGGAACCCTCGCCTGTTCTTCCGGATGTTCTGTGTTTTCCGGCTGATCAGCCGGCACGGCCAAACTCTCCGGTAACCGCGTCCAACACGTTCAACGTTTCGTCCACGTCTTCCGCCGTTATGCCGTAGTGCGTAACCATCCTCACTCCGAGTCCTACCGTGTAGGAGGCAAGCACCCCACGCTCCTTCAACGCTCCCATGAACTCCATGGCGTTCCCGTTCTCCACGCCGAATATGACGATGTTCGACTGTATTGACTCAGGGTCCAGTGAGAGTCCGGGCAACCCGGCCAGGCCCTTGGCCAGTCGCCTGGCGTTTTCGTGGTCTTCCGCCAGTCTATCGACCATGGTTTCCAGCGCGACCACGCCCGCCGCGGCGATGATCCCCGCCTGCCGCATTCCCCCACCGAGAACCTTGCGGCTCTTCCTGACACGGGCTATCGTCTCTTCGCTGCCGCACACCAGCGAGCCCACGGGGCAGCTCAGTCCCTTGGACAAGCAGAAGCTCACCGTGTCGGCGGGACGGGCCAGGTCGGCTACGGGTACGCCCAGAGAGACCGCCGCGTTGAATATGCGCGCTCCGTCTATGTGAAGGGCGGCGTCGTTGGCGTGCGCTATGGCTCCAATGGCCTCCGTGTACTCAACGTCCAGCACTGCGCCGCTGCACCTGTTTTGCGTATTCTCCAGGCAGACCAAGGCCGTCCTTGGCTGGTGGATGTTGTCCGGCCTTATTGCGGCCTCCACCGCCTCCGGCGCCAACATTCCTCCCGAATCGTTGGGTACAGTCCGCACGTTGATTCCGCCCAGCGCTGAAAAGCTGCCCACCTCGTTGTGGAATATGTGAGCCTCTGCGCCCATTATGGCCTCGTCTCCGCGCTGGCAATGGGTCAACCCCGCGACCAGGTTGGCCATCGACCCGCTTGCCACGTAGACCGCGGCCTCTTTGCCCAACCGTTCGGCGGCCATTGCCTCCAGCCTGTTCACGGTGGGGTCCTCTCCAAAGACGTCGTCACCCACCTCAGCCTCGGCCATGGCCTTGCGCATCTCCACGGTGGGATGGGTTACGGTATCGCTTCGCAGGTCTATGATTCGCATGGCGGCTCCTTGTACAAGAACGGGTTAGTTGTCAGTCGCATTCTATCAGGGAGCGCCGTACGGTGCACGGGACTGCTCCACTTAAAGACCCCTGTATAGGGGGCGCTTTTGCCAGGGTCTGTTGAGCGATTTGTTTCCAACGTTATGTCAAGCTCCAAGGCTAAAACGAACCAAATTTTTTTGTGAGGTGAGAAACAAATCCGATTTTCCCTTCGGCAAGCTCAGGGCAGGCTCTTCGACAGCTCATGACAAGATATCGTAAAGAAGGGTTGGTTTCGCAGGCGGCTGCAGATGGCTTGCTGTACATGGACAGAGGATAGCGCGATAAGGCGGGTATGGGGAAGAAGGAAGTGGCAAGAGCATGGCTTTGCTCGCCGCCGCGCCGCCCCTGGGTACCCGCCCCCGTGTCGGGGCACGAGGACAAGCCTGCGCTGGTACGACGGAAGAGCGTTCGTGGTTTTGTGGTCGGAGGTTTGGGATTCTTCGCTACTCTCAGAATGACAATCCGGCTAGCAGCCACCGTCGTTCCGTGGAGACTGGAACCCTGCCCCCTGCTTATCCATGCCGGTTTATGCGCTGTGGTAAAGTGGAGCCTAAAGGCGAGAATATTCACAGCGGCGGCAGCCCAATCTAGCACACCGACGGGATGCCGCCAGAGAGGATGGTGGCCCCATGGACATTGCGGGATTTCTGTACCGCCTGGCCGCAGTGGCGACTTTGATGGTAGTGGCGTTAGTACTGATCTCCTACTACTGGACAAAGCGCAGCCCGGAACAGCACCAACAGTTCAAGGAAGCGCTGAAATATGCGATGAAGGATACGGGCAGAAAGCTGCCTGTGATAATCTTGGCAACGGCCATTGTCGCCTTGGTGCTGGCCGTGATCCTGTAACTCCCGCGCTGGCGTTGTGACGCCGTAAGTTGGCGGGACTCTCCTGCCTAGCTTGTTACCTGGTACACCCAGACCCGGTGCCGTACCTCAGGCTCTCCCTTGGGCATCGGCTGAAACTCGCCGGTCATCTCCGTCAGCTTCCACTTGCCCTGCGCCTCCAGCTCGTTCTGCTTCTTCCTGAAACCGTTTTCCTCGTAGACGTCCGGTCTCAGTGAAAAGACGATGTGGCCGCCAGGTTTTGTGACGCGCACCAACTCGTCCAGTGAGTTGGCGGGAGCATGGCCCACGGTCAGGACGCCGACCGTTACAACGGCGTCGAAGGAATCCGTCTTGTAGTCCAGGGTCTCGCCCATGACCATCTGGTGAAAGTCCTGGTACACGCCCTTCTTCCGGGCCTCGTCCAGCATGCCTTCGGACAGATCCATCGCAACCATCTGGCCGTAGCCCATTTGCGCTAGGACGACGCCCACCAGCCCCGTGCCTGCGCCCGCGTCCAGTATGCGGGCGTCCTTGGGCACGTATTTGGAGAAGACCTCAGATGTCCGCTGAGGGGACAGATACTCGAAGTCCTGAGCTAGGTCGCTTTCGTAGTCCCTGGACCACTCGTCATACCGCTGGGCCAACTCTTGGTTGTCCTTGGAGGAGTATATCCACTGCACCCTGTTCTGGTTTGACATCAAGGTCTCCTTAGATTGCGTAATGGCTACTTTTCGCACAGGCAGAAGGCCCAGTCCAACTCGCTGTTAGGAATCTTCAGGAACAATGGGCATGCCAAACGAGATAGTGCATCATAGGACATGGCCCGGAGTCACTATAATGCTAAATCTGCTCCGTAAGCGTCGCGACGGGTTTGTATCCTACACCGAGGAGAATCTGCTGCTCATTTGATTCCCCCCTTTCGGGCCATAGACGAGCATAATAACACATTCCCTTCCCTACCCTAGGAATTTGCCACGCAACGTGGGCTGTGTGCTAGACTTGGATAGGACAGGGTCACAACGCAATGCAGCTTTCACAAGATCCAGAGCAACAGGACACTCCCCAGGACGATGCTTCCACCGTCTCCGTGGAAACGGAGGCGGAACAAAGCGCCGACGTCGCTGAGGAGACGTCCTCATTCAGCGCCTGGCGCGCGGACCTGCTCCTTGCCGCCCTGATCCTGGCTGTCTTCATCACCGACCAGATGACAAAGGCGTGGGTAAGGGCCAGCCTCATAGAGGGCGCGTCAAGGCCAAGCGAAGGTTTCTTGAGAATTACCCACGTCAGCAACACGGGCAGCGCCTTTGGCCTGTTCCCAAATCAGACCCTATTCCTGCTTATTGCCTCTCTTGTGGGCATCGCGGTATTGCTCGTCTTCTTCCGGAAGCAAGCGGGCCGGGGTTTCATGGTGCGCACCAGCCTTGGGCTACAGCTCGGAGGCGCGACGGGCAACCTTGTGGACCGCATCACTATGGGCAAAGTCACCGACTTCATCGACGTCGGCGCTTGGCCAGTGTTCAACCTGGCCGACGCTTCCATTGTCACCGGCATTGTCATACTGGCCTGGCTCCTCTTTCGTGCTCCCAAGGACACACCGGCGACGGAAGATGCGGTGGAAGCGGAACCCGAACCCGCCATGGAACTGTCGCAGCCCCAAGAATCGGTGGAAGCTGACCCGGAGACCTCTCCGCCAGCAGAGTCAGCGGTGGAAGCCGAACCCGAAACTGTCGCGGAGCAGTCATCACCAACACCGGAACAGGCCGAGTCAGAGACCCATCCGTGATCCCGGTGTCCAACCATCTGGTCGATTCCGATGAAGGACAGCGACTGGATACCTACGTAGCCGGCCTTCTCAGCCGGTTGTCCCGCTCCCAGGTGCAGCGTTTGATCCAGGACGGACTGGTGCGGATCAACGGCTCCCCTGCCCGACCGTCGGCCAGAATCAAGCGCGGCGATTCCGTTCACATAGAGACCGTGCCGCAGAGCTTGGAAGAGAAGCTGATTCCTGAAAAGCTGCCCCTGAGAATCGTTCATGAGGACCAGGACGTTATCGTGGTGGACAAACCGGCTGGACTCACCGTTCACCCCGGGCCCGGACATCCGAGGGGCACGCTGGTAAACGCGCTGCTTGCTCGCTACCCTGAGCTGGAAGCCGTGGGAGACGTGTCGCGCCCCGGCTTGGTGCACCGCCTCGACGCCGACACATCGGGGCTAATGGTCGTCGCCAGGTCGCCGGACTCCTACGAGGAGTTGGTGCACCAGATGAAGGAGCACTCCTTCACCAAGGTATACCTGGCGCTGGTGAAAGGCCGCCCTCAGCCCGCGGAAGGCGCAATAGACGCGCCCATAGCCCGCAACCCGCGCTCGCGGCAGAAAATGGGTATAGTAGAAGGTGGGCGCGCTTCCCTAACCGAATACCGCACCATTGAAGCGCTGGACGGCTTCACCCTGCTGGAAGCGCGGCCCAAGACGGGAAGGACGCACCAGATACGCGTCCACATGGCGGCGATAGGCCACCCCGTGGCCGGCGACTCCAAGTACGGGGGAAGGGTAAAGTTCCTCAGGCGTCAGTTCCTCCACGCCTACAAGCTGGGCTTCTTCCTGCCTTCAACGGGAGAGCCCGTGGAGTTCACTTCTGAGCTGCCGCCGGACCTGCAAGAAGTCCTGGACTGCCTGAAGTCTGGTTCCGCCCGGAGACGCTAAGCCGCCGCCTGCTGCCGGGCTCTGATCCCCTATGCCGACCGTGTGTTCAACTCGGCCTGGATGAGCATCATCGCCAGCGGCGGCGCCAGCCAGAAAACAAAGATAAACGTTGCTCCATACCCTTCATGTCCTCCATGCTTGGAGAACTGCTCCACCGCTTGCGCTTGCCACCAGATGGCGAACACGTTGAGCACCGGTATCAGCGCCATGATCAGCCAGGCCAGCGGGTTGCCCTCCTGCCTGTTGTACCTAATCAGCTCGCTGGAGGTCGCATAGAACCAGTACAGGCCGTAGATTCCCAACGTGACGTGGAAGAGAATGAAGATGAGTATTACGTTGCGATGTTTGATTGTAGGTGTATCTTGCTCCGTCATATCCTTGTATCCTAAAGAACTAGCAGGCCTATTCTAAAGAACAAGTCCCGCCATATCAATTGCTGCATGCTGTATTCTATGTAGAATGAACAATCACCCAGTACGTGTCCGCTATGCCCCCAGTCCCACCGGCTACCCGCACGTGGGCAATATCCGCACCGCCCTTTTCAACTGGCTGTACGCACGCCACACCGGCGGCTCGTTCATTGTGCGCATTGAAGATACGGACCAGGCCAGGAGCATAGAGGGCGCGCTGCAGAACATCCTTGAATCGCTGAACTGGCTGGGCCTGGATTGGGATGAAGGGCCGGAGATCGGCGGGGATTTCGGCCCGTATCTGCAGTCGCAGCGTCTCGACCTCTATCATAGCGCCGTGCGGGAGATGGTGGAACGGGGCCAGGCCTACCACTGCTACTGCACTCCGGAAGAGCTGGACCGGATGCGCAAAGAGCAGCAGAAGCAGGGCCAGCCTCCACGCTACGACAGGCGCTGCCGCGATCCCGAATACGCCAAGCCCAGGGCCGAGCAAGGCCTGCCTTGCGTCGTCAGGTTCGCCACGCCGCTGCAGGGCCCGCCGGTCACCGTCCACGACCTGATTCGCGGCGAGGTTACCGTCGAGCTGTCCGTCATCGACGACTTCGTCATCCTCAAGTCGGACGAATTCCCCACCTACCACCTGGCCAACGTGGTCGACGATTACGAGATGCGTATCAGCCACGTCATGCGCGCCGAGGAGTGGCTTCCCAGCACGCCTCGCCACGTCCTGCTCTACGATGCGCTGGGCTATCAGCCCCCGGCATTCGCCCATCTGCCCATGATCTTGGGGTCGGACCGCGCCAAGCTGTCCAAGCGTCACGGCGCAGCCTCTCTGCTCGAGTTTCGCGACCTGGGATATCTGCCGGACGCCATGCTCAACTTCCTTGTCCTCCTTGGCTGGTCACTGGACGACAGGACGGAGCTCTTCTCCCGCGAGGAGCTTGTCCGGCACTTTGCCCTGGAGCGCATCGGCAAGTCGCCCGCCATATTCAACATCGACAAGCTGGAATGGATGAACGGCGTCTACATCCGCGACATGTCCACGGAAGAGCTGGCGGAGCACCTTCGCCAGGCGCTGCAGGCCTACATGGAGCAGCACGATCCGCCCGAAACCATCCACCTTGATCAGGACTACTTGATGCGCATCGTCCCCCTGCTCCATGAGCGATTCAAGAAGCTGTCGCCGGAAGAGGTATGGGGTCTGACCTCCTTCTTCCTCGTCGAAGACCTGGAGTACGCTATTCCACTGACCCCCAAGGGGCTGGACAAGGACGGCGCGCTCAAGGCTCTGCAGGCCGTCGTCCAAGAGCTGCAACCCATCGCAGAGTTCGATGTATCCACTCTGGAAGGCGTGCTGCGCTCACTGGCAGAGCGGCTCGGCGTGAAGACGGGGGCGCTTTTCGGGGCCGTACGCCTGGCTGTGACCGGCAGCGCCGCCGCTCCACCCCTTTTCGACACCCTGGCCGTGCTGGGCAAGGACCGGGTGATGAAGCGGCTGAACAAGGCGGTGTCGGTTTTGGAGAACGGCTAGGAAGGGGCTTCACGCCCGTTAGAGTTCAGCAATTCGGAGATGCCAGCCGGTCACGGCCTGGTATGCGTGCTAGTAAAGGATCATGCTGGTGGGAACCAGCCGCTGAGCCTCCGGGTCCACCGCAAGGGCAAGGCCCTCCAGTGTGTAGGCCCCTAGCAGAGAAGGGGCTTCGTCCTCGCCGAAGACCACTATGGTGACCACGCTCTCGCCGTCTATGGTGGCCCAAGCCTGTCCGTACTCCATCTCAATGCGCCGCCCGTCCGCCACCAGGAAGCCGCGCTTGCCTGTAGGCTGGATGCCCAGCTCCCGGAGAAAGCGGGCAGGCAGCGTAGTGAATGATGCGCCGGTATCCACTGTCGCCTCGATCTCCCGCCCCTGCTGGCCGTCCATGCTGGATATGCGCATCGGCCACTTGAAAGTCCCCATAGGAAAGCCTCTACATGGTAAGTTTCTACCACATCATTTTACTCCATTCAGAGCGCCCGTTATAGAGGCTGTGCCCCCTTGGCTCTGCATCAGTTTTCCATCGTTCCATACCAGCGCAGATTTGCTACCCCATTGCCAGTCTTGCCCAATTTCCCTATAATTGCTTCCCAACTGATACTTAATAGCAACTAGCTAAGTTAAGGAGTCGTCGTAATGACCTATATCATCGCGGAGCCGTGCGTTGACGTAAAAGACCTGTCCTGCGTGGACGTCTGTCCCGTCGACTGTATCTACGGCGCCGACGACCCTGACGACCGGATGCTGTACATCCACCCCGACGAGTGCATAGACTGCGCCGCCTGCGAGCCCGTCTGCCCGGTCAACGCCATCTTTGCCGAGGACGACGTTCCTGAGCACTGGGCGGGCTGGACGCCGGTAAACTACGACTACTTCAAGGATGTCGCGGCGGCTAGAGCCATGGTGGACGATCTCAAGCCACGCGAGTAGCCCGGGCCGTCCATGACCGGCCCCATACCCCAACCCGTAGACGTTAAGCTTCTAGCGGACGGCGTCCACATCCACTGGGAGGATGGCCACGACACCGTTCTTGAGTACCGCTACCTGCGTTCCCAGTGCGGATGCGCCGTCTGCGTAAATGAGATGACCGGACAGAGGCTCATCACCATTGCGGATATACGCAGTGACGTAGTAGCGCTGGACTGGATGCAGATTGGCCGCTACGCCATACGCTTCCTCTGGAGCGACCTCCACGACACCGGCATCTACCCGTACGTAGTCCTTCGCGCCCTCTGACATGCGGAGAATGCGCTCCCTCCCCTCCTCTACCCGGCAAGACACGCAGCGGTCTGGTAGAATCCGCCCATCTCTTTCAGCGAGGTGAAACGCATGAAAGCCGCAGTTCTCTGGGAAGTAGGACAGCCCCTGTCCGTAGAAGAGGTCGAGTTGGACCCGCCAAAGGCTGGCGAAGTCCACGTCAAAGTAGGCGCCGCCGGCATATGCCGCAGCGACCTTCACGTAATGCACGGCGCAGCCGCCGCCAGATTACCCGTCGTACTTGGCCACGAAGGCGCGGGCACCGTCATCGATGTCGGGGAAGGTGTCACCTCCGTCAGGCCCGGCCAGCGCGTCATCCTCTCCTTTGTCCCCAACTGCGGACGCTGCTTCTTCTGCCTCTCCGGGAGGGCCAACCTATGCGACGCTCACGCCGCCGCCGGCGCTTTTCTATACGACGGCACCACGCGCCTTCACAAGGGAGACCAGCGCATCATGCACATGGGCAAGGTGGCCTGCTTTGCCCAGGAAACCGTTGTCCCTGAGACCGGCTGCATACCGGTTGGAGACGACGTTCCATTGCCAGTGGCCGCATTCATCGGGTGCTGCGTTACCACGGGTGTCGGAGCCGCTATGTACACCGCCAAGATATCGCCGGGCCAGACGGTCGCCGTGATTGGCGTGGGCGGCGTGGGACTCAACGTGGTGCAGGGAGCGCGCCTGCTCAACGCATCCAAGATTATCGCGGTGGACATCAACGAAGGGAAGCTGGAGTTCGCCGCCCGCTTTGGCGCTACTCACACGGTCAACCCCACCATGCAAGACCCCGTGGAGCGCATCCGCGAAATCACGGAAGGACTGGGCGCCGACTTCGTATTCGAGGCGTTTGGGTCCACGGAGACCACGTCGCAGGCCTACAACGCCGTTCGCAAGGGCGGCACCGCCGTAATCGTCGGGTTGGCGCCCATTGGGGAGCTCTCCGGCATAGAGGCGATGTCCATTGTGCGGCAGGAGAAGACTATCAAGGGCAGCTATTACGGCGGCTCACGCCCCTACATAGACATGCCGACCATGGTGGAACTGTACCGCTCGGGCAAGATAGACGTCGATTCCATCGCCACCCGCCAATACAAGCTGGACGACATCAACAAGGCCTACGATGACCTTGAGCAAGGGGACGTGGGGCGCGGCGTGATAACGGAGTTTTAGGATAGAGCCATGATGGAGTACAGGGGCTATCGAGCAGTTGTCAGCTTTGACTACGAGGCCAGCGTCTTCCATGGAGAGGTGGTAGACACCCGTGACGTGATCTTCTTTGAAGGGACCTCTGTGGAACAACTGGACAAGGAGTTCCGGCTCTCCATAGACGACTATCTCGCTGTCTGTGCCGAGAGAGGCAGAGAGCCTGACAGACCCTAGGGAGGTTCTAGTATGGTACAGTTCCTCACCACAAAAGGTATTGCGTATCATCTTGAGGAGATCATCAGGGACGCTTCTGAGTTCCTCGTGCTCATAAGTCCGTACCTTCAAATCGACAAGCGCACCAAAGAGCTCCTTGAGGACAAAGAAATTGAAATCGACGTGCTTTACCGCGAGGATAGTAACCGCAAGGACAGCAAACGAGAGCTAGAGGAGAAGAAGTGGCTGGCTGCTAGGAAACATATCAAGTTAAGCTTTCGTAAGAATCTTCATGCTAAGTGTTACTTGAACGAATACGAGGCGTTGCTGACCTCCATGAACCTATACGAGTACTCACAGGTCAACAATGACGAAATGGGCATACTCGTATCTTTCGAAGATGACGAAGAGCTTTATTTGGA
>CAYVEN010000017.1:27187-27615 GCA_964450505.1 uncultured Dehalococcoidia bacterium
CAAAAAGTGCCAGAAAAGGGACTCGACAGGCTACGGCGAAGCCGAACAAGGGATTCTGTATCCGGTGCAAAACTGACCTGCCCGTCAACCCCAAACAACCGTACTGCAGCCGGTGTTTTGCAAGCTGGAGGCGATTCAGCAACGCTGAGTACGAAGAGAAGCATTGCCACACATGCGGAAAAGAGCACACGGCCACAATGCTAAAGCCCGTGTGCATTGCGTGCTTCAGGAAGTACAAGGATGCCCTTGAGTTTGCGGCTAGTTAAGGCGGGGTTCAGCTCACAATCAGCGTGAAAGGCGGGTCAGCTGTCTGCGCAGCGAGTATTCGTGGTGCTCACCGCTGGCGCCTGAACCGCGTCCGTAGTAGCGCCACAGCGGGAAGTTGAAATCGGAAGTGATCGACCTGGGCAGCAGCAGGACAGCCCTGA
>CAYVEN010000018.1:0-27344 GCA_964450505.1 uncultured Dehalococcoidia bacterium
ACTCCGGCAGAGATATTTTTGGACAGAGTGTTGCACTTGAAATGTGAATCCACCTGCCCGCCTCCGCGGGCAAGACGGGAAGGGTGAAGCCGTATATTTACTACCGTGCTTTCTTGCGATAAATTGCAGGACTTGGAGGACTGTAAACATGGGAAAGTTCATGCTGCTGTTCATAGGACAGCCCCTCAACCCCGGGGATGGAGACCCTTTGACAGGGGAATATATGCAGAAGTGGGGAGCATGGGTAGCGGGGCTGGTGGAGAAGGGCGCCTACGATTCGGGCTTGCCCTTGGAGTGGAGCGCAAAAGCGGTCACCAAGGACTCCGTTGCGGACCACCCGCTAGACACGGTGGACTTGGGCGGCTACATGATAGTCAACGCCGCCTCGCTTGAAGATGCAATCGAAATCGCCAGGGAAGCGCCCAACGTGGCGCTGGGTGGTACAATCATTGTCAGGCCTTGCCTGGACGTTCAGATGTGATAGGAACCACTACATGGCGCACGACGACACCAACCAGAAGATAGAGCAGGCCCTCCAGGGCGGCTCCGACCGCTACAAGGAGGCGTACTCCCGCTTGGGAGAGGTGGTCGAAGCGGTTTTCCCCACGGCCCAGGCCGCTTTTGAATGGAACCTCCCCGGATGGAAAATCGAGCGGGAGAACGTTCTGGAAGAGGCCAAAGGGACAATCGATCCCCGATTCGTGCACGTGCTGATTGCGGAGAGGAAGGCCGGGCTGACGGTGCACCTGTGGAACCCGGTCGACTACTACTGGCTGGACACGCAGAAGGAAGCGCTGCAAGGCGCGGGATTCAAGGTGATGCGCGGCTGTGTCCAGTTCAACAGGAAGCAGCCCTTTCCCTTCGACACCATGGAAAGCGTACTGAGAACGATAGCTCTATGACAACAGTGGAAAAAGCCGCAGACCCCAGCAGCTACTACATGTGGACCATAGGCTGCCAGATGAACAAGGCGGACTCCGACCGCTTGGAGAGCGCCTTGATCCAGCTTGGCCTGACGCCGGTGTCCAAGCACAGAGAGGCCGACGTCATAGTCCTCAACAGCTGCGTGGTGCGCCAAGCCGCCGAGGACAAGGTGACCGGCATGCTCGGCTCGCTGAAGTCGCTGAAGCAGGGCGACAGCGACCGGATCATCGCCCTGATGGGCTGCATGGTGGGGCCCAAGACGGACGAGCTTCAGGCCAGGTTCCCACACGTGGACGCCTTCATGCGCCCGCAGGACTACCGGCCGCTGTTGGAACTGCTGGGCAACCGCATGGGCATAGACGCCGAGGGCTGCCTGACCACGCTCACCCCTCCCAACGTCGCGGTCACGGCGTACGTCCCCATCATCCACGGCTGCGACAAGTTCTGCACGTTCTGCATCATCCCCTACCGTCGAGGACGCGAAGTAAGCCGGACCATTGACGACGTGGTGCGCGAGGTGGAGCTTCTGGCGGCGCGCAACGTCAAGGAGGTTACCCTTCTGGGGCAAAACGTGGACTCGTACGGACACGACCTGCCCGGCTCGCCAGACCTGGCCGATCTGTTGACCGCCGTCAACGAAGTGGACGGGCTGGAGCGCATACGTTTCCTCACATCGCATCCCAACGACATGAGCCGCCGCATCATCGAAGCGGTGGCGTCATTAGAGAAGGTGTGCGAGCACTTCAACCTCCCCTTCCAGGCCGGCGACGACCAAGTCCTGCAACTCATGCGCCGCGGCTACACAAACGTCGATTATCGAGAGCTGGTGGAGCGCATAAGGGAAACCGTGCCCGGAGTATCTATGAGCACGGACCTGATCGTGGGCTTCCCCGGAGAAAGCGAGGCGGCTTTCCAGGAGTCGCTGAGGATGCTGGAAGACGTCCAGTTCGACAAGGTGCACGCCGCGGCCTACTCGGAGAGGCCGGGAACGATAGCCTCCCGCAAGCTGCCCGACGACGTACCGTACGATGAGAAGAAGCGCCGGCTATCGGCCATCGAGCAGGCGCAGGAAATCATCTCGGGGGAGATCAACGGCAGGCTGCTGCACACCACTACGGATGTGCTGGTGGAGGGCCACGAAAGGGGCAAGTGGAAGGGACGCAACCGTAATGACAAGCTGGTCTTCTTTGAGGACAAACGACAGCTTCAAGGCCGGACGGTGAGCGTACGCATTGAGAAGACCTCACCCTGGTCGCTGCAGGGCGTTGTGGTTGGGTAGGGGGAGGTTATGGCACCTATATTCGAACTTGTTGCCAAGCTACTTACGGACTTGAATCTTAGTGTACGAGAGTGGATTGATGTCACTCCTCGCCTTGAACGGCACAAAGATGTGCCCAAGGCGATAGCTGATGGACCGATTGCCAACGTACTTACCGCTATCATCCCAGGCGGTCAGGTTTGGGCTCACCAAGCAGAGGCATTGGAGCATTTGTGTGCAGGCCGGAACATTGTAATCTCTACCGGCACTGCTTCAGGCAAGTCCCTAATCTTTCAAACATATGCTTTACACTGCTTGCAGACCGATCCAGACAGCAAAGTCTTAGTGTTGTATCCGCTTCGGGCCCTTACTAATGATCAGTCAGTAAGATGGCAGGAGTTGGCTAAGTCGGCGGGGCTGGAATTCGGAGCCGTGGGGCGCATATACGGAGGAGTCTCAATGGAAGAACGCGAGAGTATTATAGAACGCTCTCGAATAGTCCTGATGACTCCAGATGTATGCCAAGCGTGGCTAATGCGGACTTTAGACAATCCATCCGTCAGCCGGTTCATCAATTCACTAAAGTTGCTAATACTTGATGAAGCGCATGTGTACGAATCGGTTTTGGGAAGCAACACCGCATTTATGCTGAGGAGGTTGCTAACAGCCAAACGACGATTATCGTCAAGGGGCAGAAAGGCGCGGCATTTGCAAATAGTCGCGGCCACGGCGACCATAGATAAACCGGCGGAGCATCTAGAAAATCTCACAGGCTCTCAGTTCCGCGTTGTAGATGAGTCATCGAACGGTGCTCCTCGTAGCACTCGGAGAATCCTGCATGTGGAAGGACCGGATTTAGGGCATGACGGAGAAAGCACTTTACGAAAAATTCTAGGCGGTATTTGTGGGATGCCGGAACGCCATCGCTTCATAGCATTCTTGGACTCACGGCAAGGAGTAGAGCGTACTGTGAGAGCTCTGGATATCCAGGAACTTAAGCCTTACCGTAGCGGCTACGAGTCCACTGATAGAATGGCTATCGAGACAGAGTTGCGGAATGGCACATTGCGCGGGGTAGTTTCTACATCCGCATTAGAATTGGGCATCGACATAGCGGACATGGATATCGGTATTAATCTTGGCATCCCACAGTCTCGCAAGAGTTTCCGACAAAGGTTAGGGCGTATCGGGAGAGTATCGCCTGGCTTGTTCATAGTAATAGCTCCGGTCAACGCTTTCACAAGATTTGGAGAGGGTCTTGCAGAATATTATGGAGGGTCGGTGGAACCATCTCACCTGTATCTGGGCAATCGCTTTGTTCAGTTTGCTCATGCCAGGTGTCTCACAGACGAGGCTGATGCATTGAATAGGACACCGGGAGAGATGCTGGGTGGAACCAATTGGCCCGAAGGATTTGGTGAAATCCTAAAAGTTGCCCGAGAAGGATACAGCAGGGAATTCGATAGCATGGCTCAAATCGGCGGAGATTCCCCGCACTTCAACTATCCTTTAAGGCAATTGGGTGAAACTAACATCGAAATACTGCAGGGCAGTAAAGGATTCGAAAGAGATCTGGGTGATATAGCCTATCATCAGGCTATACGCGAGGCTTATCCCGGTGCGACGTACTTGCATATGGGAAATGCTTACAAAGTCAATCAATGGGAGCAAGGATTCAACAAGATCGCTATCCGTGTTACTCAAGCACGTAATGCGGCACCAACAAGGCCAATTCTGCGAAAGAGCGTTACCGTTGACCTGTCTCGTCAAGGGATTATTACTAACCGTGTTAAGAAGGGGTCTAACGGGCTTTTGGCAGAGGCACATATACAGGTTCATGAAAGCGTTGAAGGATATACCATCGGAAATACTCAATACCGATACAGGGACGAGCGCACAAAGAATCCCAATATGCGCCGAAAGCAGCGAGATTTTAGAACGACAGGCGTGGTTATTCAGATTGAAGACGACTGGTTCTCGATTCCCTCGGTCCGAATGGAGATAGCGGACGGACTCCGAGATTTGCTGGCACGAGAGCGGAGCATAGCCCCACAGGACATAGATTCTGCACACACGAACATCGCACAGACTACCGCCACAGGTCTTCAGCGGCAAATAACGAACATGGTTGTAATCTATGACAGCGTCTACGGTGGCCTGCGACTTACTGAAAACCTGTTCGACGAGTTTAGCCGGTTTGTAGAACGGTTGCGTTTGGGAGTCCAACTCTCTAACGACGATGGACTTGTGAGCGCTGAAACTGGACAGAATCTTGAGCAATGGGTTAGTGGCTTATCTGACAACGCCAGTGATGCACACGGCTGGGATTCTCCCAAAATTGATGTCCCCGAGGGTTGGCTTCAAGTGTTCAAGCCAGGCAGTCTAGTAGGGATCTATTTTCGTGGAGCGTTGCAAGATAGGGAACTGCTCGAACCCACATTTATTGAGATTCCGCCTAACTCTGGCAACCAGGTACTGTATTACATCTATCAAGATGCCAGGATTCTTGACGGGAAAAGTTATACCCCGGCATACGGGGTTGTACCAACTGGGCATGATTGGGATTTGATACTGTGGAATCCTGACACGGGCGAGTACAGAGACCTAGAACTCCCCGAATAGATGCTGCACCGATTTACTCCCTATACCGCATTCTGAGGTGACCCCCACAGCTTGCATAGGTTGAGCCTTTTCCAGCAACATAGTACACTTATTAGATAACTAACTCGCCGGGTGGTGGGGTTGTATGATTTCAGTTGAGCGCCAGCCTACCGTTCCCGTAACGGACATAGAGCAGTCCGCCTTCTGTCGCACCGATTCGTCGCTGACGGCCAAGCCTCTTATCGAGGAGTTCAAGGCGCACGTTCAGTGGCAGCGGCTGCCCAGGGAGTACATCGGGCTGAATCCCGACGACCTCCACGCCCGCATCGCGGCGGCCCGTGACAAGCTGGGCGAGCGGCTGGTCATACTGGGGCACCACTACCAGCGCGACGAAATCATCCAGTTCGCCGACTTCCGCGGAGACTCATTCCTCCTATCGCAGAACGCCGCCCGGCAGAAGGACGCGGAATTCGTGGTCTTCTGCGGCGTGCACTTCATGGCTGAAACGGCGGACATCCTGACCGACCCCAACCAGAAGGTCATCCTGCCCAACATGAACGCGGGATGCTCCATGGCCGACATGGCGGCCACCGACGACGTTCTGGACGCCTGGGACGATCTGAACGACGTCCTTTCCGGCGGGCTGGTGCCGATTACCTACATGAACTCCACCGCGTCGATAAAGGCGCTGTGCGGCCAGAACGGCGGCATCGTCTGCACCTCCTCCAACGCCTCATCCTCCTTCGAATGGGCCTTCCAGCGCGGCGAGAAGATACTCTTCCTGCCGGACCAGCACCTGGGCCGCAATACCGGTCTCAAGCTGGACGTGCCGCTGGACAAGATGGTGGTTTGGAACCCGTTCAAACCCCTCGGCGGCCTCACGGAAAGCCAGATCCAGGACGCCCGGATAATCCTCTGGCAGGGACACTGCTCCGTGCACACCAGGTTCTCCGTGGCGCAGATAGAGGACGCCAGGGCCAAGTTCCCCGACGTCCAGGTCGTGGTGCATCCCGAGTGCGTGCGCGAAGTCGTGGACGCCGCCGACATGGACGGTTCGACGGAGTTCATCATAAAGGTGGTGAGCCAGGCTCCCGCCGGCTCCGTGTTCGCCATAGGCACCGAGATCAACCTGGTGAACCGTCTGGCACAGGAGAACCCGGACAAGACGGTGTTCTGCCTCGACCCCGTGGTGTGCCCCTGCGCCACCATGTACCGCATTCACCCCGCCTACCTGGCCTGGGTCACCGAAGGGCTGGTTGAGGGCGCCGTGGTAAACCAAGTCACGGTAGACGACGAGACCGCCCACTATGCGCGCGTAGCCTTGGAGCGGATGCTGTCGCTGTAGGGGTAACCGGGGGCGTAGAAATGGAAGCACAGCGGTGAGCAGCGTAACAAACAGGTCTGAGATATTTCTGATGGCCTTGCAGTCTCTTTCAAAGGCAGAACGGGAGGCTGTAATTGGGCGTATTTTGGAAGACCCTGAGTTGAGGGAAGATTTGCTGGACATGGCGTTGATCAGAGAACGCCGGGGGGAACCAACTCGTCCTTTCGAAGAGTACCTAGCAGAAAGAGACGAAAGGTTGAGTGCGAATAAGGGTTGAGCTATAGTCTCCGCATATCGCAATCTGCCGAGAGGGAACTTGGTAGACTATCTCCAACCGCACATAGCCGCATCAGCAGAAGAATTCAATCCCTGAGAGACAACCCCCGCCCCAAAGGCGTCAGAAAACTCAGGGGTCGAGAAGAGGAATACCGGCTTCGCGCCGGGGACTACAGAGTCTTGTACACCATTGACGACACCAATAACGTGGTGACCATCTTCTCCGTGGGACACCGGCGGGAAGTGTACCGTTGACAGACCGCCTACTATGCGCGCGTGGCCCTGGAGCGGATGCTGTCGCTGTAGCGGTAGTCCCTTCCGTCATTGCGCATCCCAAGTCCGGGTGAAACCACGAGGCATTTTCAGGCCATTAACAACGTCCAGAAACCAGCGGCTAGGCTTTTGGCAACCAGCTTCGTCCTGGCGCTTCTCCTGGCTGTAATGGTTGGATGTGGAGAAGGGAGTACTCCGCAGTACGAGACCAGGGAATCGGGCGGCGCCGAGAGTGTCCCTGAGCCGGAAGTCGCTTTGTCCAACACGGCGAGGGCGGGTGAAGAGCTGTTCAACGCCAACTGCTCGGTCTGTCACGGAATGAATGCTTCCGGCACCGGCCAGGGACCGACTTTTATCGACCGAATCTATCATCCCGGCCACCACCCGGACTCCAGCTTTCGCAACGCGGTCAACAATGGTGTGACGCAACACCACTGGGTCTTTGGCAACATGCCTCCCGTCTCCGGAATCTCGTCGGAGGAGGCAGAGAAGATCATCTGCTACGTCCGGGAGTTGCAACGCGCCAACGGCATATTCGAGGGAGACGGCTTTTCCACGGTCTGCTGAACCGGGCGCCCCACCCTCCCCCTGGTTCCCCGCCTTCGCGAGGAAGACGGCACTGCCTGCCCGCCTGTCCGTCCCCCTTGGGACTTGCACAAAACCCGGAAAACACGGAACATCTGGGTAAGTTGCTGCAGATTACCTCTGACATACTAGCCGTCATAGACAGAGCGCTGGATGAGGACCTGGCTTCCCAGGACCATACCACCCGCCTCATCCCGCACAATCTGACGGGTCGGGCGACGCTTGTTGCCAAGGAGCACGGCGTCCTGGCCGGCATCAGCGTGGCCGCCGCCGTCTTTTCCAGGCTGGACGACGCCGTGGAAACGTCGGCGCTTCTTCAAGACAGCGATGTCCTGAACCCGGGCGACACCATCGCTACCGTTCAGGGACCGGTAGGCGGCATCTTGAGCGCGGAGCGTACGGCGCTCAATTTCCTGCAGCGGATGAGCGGCATAGCCACCGAGACCGCCAGATACGTGAAGGCCGTGGAAGGCCTCAACTCTCGGATCATCGATACACGAAAGACGGCGCCCGGCCTCCGCTACCTGGATAAATACGCAGTGCGCGCGGGAGGCGGCCACAATCACCGGCTCAACCTGGCGGACGGCGTTCTGATCAAGGACAACCACATAGCCTCGGCGCGGCTTGGCGAACTCTCGCTGGCCGACCTGGTCAAGCAGGCCCGTGAAACGGCTCCGCACACTCTGAAGATAGAGGTGGAGGTGGAGACCGTGGAGCAAACCGAGGAGGCCTTGAAGGCAGGCGCCGATATCGTTCTGCTGGACAACATGTCGCCGGAGGAGATGCGGCAAGCGGTGACCCTGGCGAAGGGCCGCGCCCTCACCGAGGCGTCCGGCGGCGTAACCCTGGAGAACGTACGCGCCATAGCGGAAACCGGCGTAGACCTGATCTCGGTGGGAGCGCTTACCCACTCTGCCAAGGCCCTGGACATCAGCCTGGACCTGCAGCTTTGAGGGGTCAACCGTCCAGGTTGCATACCTCCGCTGCTGTAAGCGCCAGCACTTTGGCCACCTGCTCCATTTCACTGATCAGTACATAGGTATCGGGTACCTCTGAGGACCCTATAAAGCCCTCCGGACCAATCAATAGGCATGGCACGCCGGCCTGCCAGAGATGCGCCGTGTCGTTGCCAGTGTAAGAGTACGGCAACACCGTTCCCACTGCCGCCGGCTCTCTTCCCGTAACGTTGCGGTACTGCCGTTTCACCGCATCGACTATGTACTCATCGGTAGGCATGTCGAACGGCGGGAATACGACCTTGTTCGCCTTGAACACCGCCGGAGCGGGCTCCTCAATCTCGTATTCGAACTCAGGGTCTTGAGCCCTGATCCCTTCCAGCACCCCTCGGATGTCGCTTATCACCGACTCCTTGGTCATTCCCGGCAGTGTGCGCACGTCGACCAGTATCGACACAAAGTCAGACGTGAAGTTGGGGCCTTTCAGATCGTAGTCCCGTCCCATGCCGCCCATGATCACGCCTATGTTGACCAGGGGCAGCTCCGGCATGTCCGACCTGGGTGTGTGGGTCAGCTTCATGCCGTTCAACGCAGGAACTACAGTTAGCATCTTCTGCAAGGCATCTACCGCGTCGTGCTTCCTGCTTGTGTGGCGCGACTTGCCAATGGTGTGTACCGCCAGCACTATCACACCTGCGTGAGCCGTCACGATGTTGTCCGCTCCGTGGGGTTCCGGGACAATCGCCATATCGGTCAGAGGGCCCTGCTTGCAGAGATGCACCGTGCCCACGCCTCCCTGCAGCTCGCCAACCACACAGGCGACCACAATGTCGCCCTTCAACTCCTGTCCCGAGCGGCGTATCATCTCGGCCGCCTCTATCATGCTGGCAACACCGCCCTTCATATTCCTGATCCCTCCCCCGTACAAGCGGTCGCCTTCTACGGAAGGTTGCCAGGGGTCGCGCTTCCACCCGTAGGCGATGGGATCGATGTCTATGTGGCCGTTGAACATGAGCGATTTGCCGCCTCCCGCCCCCTTCAAGGTGGCGATGGTCTGGAACCGGCCTGGTTCCACTTCCTGGAGTTGCACTTCATAGCCGCGCTCTCCAAAATAGTCCGCCAGGAATTGCGCCACTTGCGTCTCCTCCTCCTTGAAGCTGGGAATCGCAACCATATCCTTGGCAAGCTCTACCATCGCTCCCCTATCGAAAGCGCCTAAAACCGCCTGCCCGGTGTTTTGTGTCATCTGATGCCTCCCTCCGGTCTTTGCATTCAATCCTGGGTGTGTGCTGCAAGATACATCGTCTCTGCGAGTAGTCAAGAGTTGCCGGAATGACCAGAGGTGTGATATCGGCCTGTACTTGCAGCTTTGAAGGGTGGGTTAGAAGGCGGATGCCTTACGTCATAGGGACGCCTGTCCTCTTAGCCAGCGGTTCCCATCAGTAAGATTGCGTCGTTCGGCTCCTCGATAATCTGCACAGGGACGCCCTCAAGACAGTCCGGTATCCTGTCTTCCGGTGGAAGTGTGTTTTGATCAACCTTCTCCGTAACGGTAATGACGAACCCCACCTGCTTAGTTCCCTCACCGTTCTCGTCCTCGAACCGCCCAATACCAACTCCGTGGACGTTGGGCTGGCGCCAGAACAGGTCCTCGTACTTGTGGCGTATCGCCCTGGCACGCTCCGTCGCTTCTCTGGACTTGATGTTGGGTACATAACCTGGAATTTCCTCATACTTTGACATGTCAACCTCCTCTAATGGATCCGGGTCTGGGATATGGCAACTTTCCTCTTCCACCGCACCCCCACAGGCCGCTGCCATCAGTAGCATTACCACCGCTACGGTTGTGAGCCCTGGTCGAACCATGGAATCCTCCTTTAGAACATACGTGCTCGTATAAGAACGTCTTTCTGTTCTGTCAACAGGGGTTTGTCACGTGCAAGATACATTGCCTCTGCCAGTAGTCAATGGTTGCAGGAATCACAATAACGTGACTTCTTGGGCAAGAGTCATTAAGCTTCACCCATGGGCATCTGGAGAAATCGCGCTCTGCTTCTACTGGTACTGGCTCTCCTTCTTGTCGCGTGCCGGAGTCCGGCGCAAGAAGCATCCCCCACGGCCACACCTACCGAGGAGCCGTCTCCCACACCCACGGCGGAGCCGACCGCCAGCAATCGGATTGCCTACGTGAGCAACGACTTCCAGATCTTCACCATCAACCCGGACGGCAGCGATGAAAGGCAGATAACCTCGCAGGGCGGCATGTACTCCTGGCCCGGCTGGTCGCCCGACGGGAGCGGACTGTCCTTCTCCTCCTTCTCGGAAGAACTGTTGGGCCCGGGCAAAGCGCTCTATACCGTCGACGCCGGAGGCGCTAACGAGGCGCTGATATACGAGAACCCTGACGGAGTCCCGCCTGCCATTGGGCCCAAGGCTCCCCACTACTCGCTCTGGTCGCCCAACGGCGAGCACATAGCCTTCCTATCCATGGCGGATGGCGAACTGGCTCTTTTCCTTGTCGACGCATCGGGAACCGGCGAGGGTGTGAGGATTGCCGGAGGAGCGCCCCTGTACATGAGCTGGTCGCCGGATTCCCACAGCCTGCTCATACACCAAGGGGGCGAGCTGTTCAGGTCCGACATAGACGCCCCGGAACGGCTGCTCGATCTGAGAGCCACCTCCGGCAGCTACAGGGCGGCCTCCTGGTCTCCCAGTTCCAACGTCGCGGCATTCCTGGATTCGCAGGCCCTCTACATAGCCAGGGACGACGGCTCGCGGAGAAGGGAGCTGGGCAGCGCCCTTGGGAATGCGGCGTTCCTCTGGTCGCCCCAAGGGGATAAGCTGGCCGTGGGGCAGTCGTCCACCGCGGATGATCCGTTTCTGGAGGACCTGCGGTTGATAGACGCCGTTTCGGAGGAGGAGACGGTTCTGATAGAGCGGCCCATAGTCGCCTTCTTCTGGTCGCCTGACGGGACCAAGATAGCCTACGTCTCCTTGAACGACTCCCAAGAGAATCTGCAATGGCGCGTGATCGATTTGGACTCCGGCGACGATAGGGAGCTGATCGATTTCATCCCGTCCTCGGACCAGCTGACCTGGTACGCCTTCTTCGACCAGTACGTACAGTCGCACCGGGTATGGTCGCCTGACAGCCGGAGCCTGCTGTTTGCCGGTGTCCTGGCCGGCGAAGACAGGGGGACGCAAAGCCGGATCTACGTGCTGAGCCTGGAAGAACGGCAGCCCGTCCTGGCCATCGCCAGCGGGTCGCTGGCCACCTGGTCCAACAGCTAGAGGGCGATGCTCCCGCCTACTATAGCGGGAACGAAATGCACCTCGCTATCCTCTGCAACCTTCTCCAGCAGGCCTATGGGAGTGACCTCCCCGTCCACCACCACGGATATGCTGGCCCTGAGCCTGTTGTTCTCCAGGAGCCTTTCCTTAATCCCAGGATAGGCGCCCTCCAGGTTGTCTACGATTTGTCGCACCGTAGCCCCTGGGACCTGCACCTTGGCCTGCGAAGTGATGTCGCGCATCAGGGTAGGTATGTAGACCGTGGCCATGGGCGGGCTATCTCCCGTTGGACTTCTTGATCCGGTCCAAGACCGTGCCAGGGTTCATGGGAAGGGTGTCCATGCGGACGCCCGTCGCGTGATAGATGGCGTTGGCAATGGCCGGTATGGGAGGGATGATGTTGGACTCGCCTACGCCTCTCACTCCAAAGGGATGTCCAGGATTGGGCACCTCTATTATGACCGTATCGATCATCGGCACGTCCAGCGAGATGGGCATGCGATAGTCAAGGAAGCTGCCGTTCTTCATGACTCCGTTCTCATCGTAGTAGTACTCTTCATTGAGCGCCCAGCCCAAGCCCTGCACGCTGCCCCCCTGCATCTGCCCCTCAACGTAGGTTGGATGAATCGCCTTACCGGCATCCTGGAACGCGGTGTACCTGAGAATATCCACCTTCCCCGTTTCCGGGTCTACCTGCACATCCACGATATTGCCTGAGCTGGAAGGCCCTATGCCGCGCGGATGCACCACGGCGCTGCCCATTATGGGGCCGCCCGTATCGGCCATCTGAGCCGCCACCTCCGCGAACGTCATCTGGAGCGATTCGTCCGTTTTGGAGCGAACCACGCCCTGGACCAGCTCCGCGCTATCCGGTTCTACACCCCAGACCGCGGCAGCCCTCTCTTCCACCTGGCGCTTCACGGATTGAGCCGCCTCGTATGCCGCCCAGCCCGTGGCGAACGTGGTTCTGCTGCCATCGGTCGTTGCCGTGTAGCCGATGGAATCCGTGTCCACCACCGTCGGCAAGACCTCTTCGGCCCGCAGACCCAACACCTCGGCGGCTTGCATAGCTATAGACGCTCTTGTCCCTCCGATGTCCGCGGAGCCTTCAATAAGGTTGACCGTTCCGTCATTGTTCACCTTGATGCTGCAACTGGAAGCCATCCCGATGTTGTACCACAGTCCCACGGCCACGCCTCTGCCCTGATTGGGCCCGCTCAACGGCGTATTGTAGTGCGGGTGCTGCTGCATAGCCTCTATAAGCTCCACCACGCCGATCCTGGGATACGGCTGGCCGGTAACCCGTCGCGTCCCCTCTTCCGCCGCGTTCTTCAGCCTGAACTCCAGCGGGTCTACTCCCAGCTTGGCGGCAAGGTCGTCAAGAAGCTGCTCCGATGCAAAGACTGCCTGCGGCGCGCCCGGCGCCCTGTATGCGGCCACCTTTGGCTTGTTCACCACAACGTCGTAGCCGTCTATCAGCTGGTTGGAAACATCGTACGGAGCGAATATGGACATCGCGCCGAGGGCTACGGGCGACCCTGGGAACGCGCCGGCCTCGAACGCCAGGTAGGCTTGTGCAGCGGTGATCTTGCCCTCTTTATTCGCGCCTACCTTCGCCCAGATATAGCAGCCGGATGTCGGTCCAGTCCCTTCGAACACCTCCTGCCGCGACATGACCATTTTCACTGGATGTCCCGTTTTCTTGGAGAGCAGGGCGGCAACGGGTTCCAGGTATATCGATGTCTTTCCTCCGAATCCGCCCCCTATCTCCAACGGGATGACCTTTACCTGTGATACCGGTACGCCCAGCCTATCCGCGGTGTAGTCCCTGACCATGAACGGACCCTGAGAGCTGCACCAGATGATGATCCTGCCGTCTTCATTCCACAACACGGTGCAGGTGTGCGGCTCTATGTACCCCTGGTGAACGGTCTTGGTATAGAACTCGCCTTCCACAATTTCATCCGCTTCTGAAAACCCCTTGTCTACGTCGCCAAGCTCGTATCTGGCGTAGCTTGCAATGTTGCTTGCGCCTTCTACCGGCGAACCGAGGGATTCCGTCCTGAGATCGTCGTGAAGCAGGGGGGCTTCCTTCTTCATGGCTTCGGGAGCCGTTAGCACAGGCGGCAAGACCTCGTACTCGACCTCGATGGCGTTCAGCGCCTCTTCCGCGATTTGCAGATCGACCGCAGCCACGGCAGCCACGGCCTGTCCTGCGTAGAGGACTTTGTCCCCGGCCAGTATGTTGGCCCTGCGGTATTTCAGCTCTACGTCATCGGTCTTGGGCAGGTCATCGCCGGTGACAACGGCCTTCACTCCCGGCATGGCCTCCGCCTTTTTGGTGCTTATCGACTTGATCCTGGCGTGGGCAAAGGGACTGCGCAGTATTTTGCCGTGGAGGAGGCCTGCGAACTGGATGTCCGCGCCAAACTGGTCCCGCCCGGTTACCTTGTTGCTTGCGTCGTGGCGGACTGGCCTGGTGCCCACCACGTTATAGCTTCCGGTCTCCAGAACCATGTTGGGTTCATAGTCGGTAGACGTCATTCTTCGGCCCTCCCCGTTTGATCCAATCGAATGCGGCCTTGCAGATTTCATGCCGTCTCAATGTTCACATAGGCTGAACGTTGGGTCAATGCTGGAAAAGCCCGCGGGGTACCCCCGTAGTTTCGCCGATTGACAGGCACGCAGCATTGGTCATATAAAATAACTAATCTGACCCCAGAGGAGCTGGGCAATGGTAACCGTGAACGTCCACGAAGCGAAGACCCACCTGTCGCGCCTGCTGAAGCAGGTCGAGGCCGGGGAGGAGGTCACTATAGCACGCAACGGGAAGCCCGTGGCGCGGCTGGTGGACATCAAAAAGCACGGCAAGCGGAAGCCTGGTTCCATGGCAGGCCTGATAAAGATAGATGACCGCTTTTTTGAGCCGTTGCCGGAGGAGGAGCTACGGTTGTGGGAAGGCGGCTGAGGAATGCGGCGTGCGCCGCTTGTGGTAGCCAGGCCCCGCTTGTTGCCGGTCTAAAGCGACCCCAGTTCTGAGAGAACCTTGCCGAGCCTGAACGTGGTGTTCACCCTGGGAAACGCTACCCCGCCCTTGGCCGATTCCTCTCCGTGCTGTCGATGAAAATAGTCACCGGCCCCTCGTTGACCAGGCTGACCGTCATCATAGCCTGGAAGACCCCGGCGGCCACCCGGAGGCCGCGTTCTCTCACCATGCCTTCGACCTTTTCCGTCATGGGTTTCGCCTGCTCCGGCGGCGCAGCGCCCGTAAAGGACGGGCGGCGACCCTTGCGTGTCTCGGCGTAGAGGGTGAACTGGCTGATGAGCAGGACTTCCCCTGCGGTATCCAGCGCCGATAGGTTAAACCTGCCCTCGGAATCGGCGAATATCCGGAGGTTCGCAACTTTCTCGACCAGATAGGAGGCATCCGCTTCGCTATCACCCTGTCCGATTCCCAAGAACACGACGAGTCCAGGGCCGATGGAGCCCACGGTTTGGTTGTCCACTGAAACGGAGGCTTGGGAAACGCGCTGTATCAGAGCACGCAAGGTTACTCCGGCGAGTCTGAAGAGCTTGTCGAGTCTGAGGAATCGGACGAGGAATCGCTAGAAGAACCGGAGGAAGTGCTGGAAGAGCCGGAAGAAGTGTTGGCAGGGGAACCCCGGCGGGCGTAGTCGGTTGTATAGAAACCGCTGCCCTTGTATATAACGGGCACGGAGTGAATCTTGCGGTGCGCCTCGCCCTGACAGATGGGGCATTCCCGTACCGTTGAGCCGTTGAACCCGTGTCTCAACTCAAACGGGTGTTTGCAGACGGAGCACTGATACTCGTAGGTAGGCACGCGATAGGAACCCTCTGATAGCACTTAGCAGTCCCTTTTCAAGACTGCTAACACCTATCAATTTAGCACTGCCGGGCTGGAGTGTCAATCTGCGTACGACGCGGCTAATACGCCCCCAAAGCTAGACGATACCTGTCTTTCTCCTAGCTTCACGGCGTCCTTTCATGGTAGACTTACCATTGCCTTCAGCAATATGGTATAAAGGTCTTGGCGCTGTCTATCTTCAAGGTGGACTACGGAGGAGTGCCCCTGCCCAAGTATTGCAAGAGGGGTGAAGGAAGAGGATTGAGCATGACCAGCATGGAACCCTTCACGGGGCCAAATTCCGCTTATCTGATAGAGCTCTACGAAGCCTACCTCAAGGACAGCGGATCGGTTGATCCGCAGGTCCGCAGTTTTTTTGATAGCTGGGCGCCCTACCTAACTGGCGGCCCCGCTACACAGGCCCCGGCGGCGGACGCTCCATCTGTCGATTACGAGCAACTCCGCAGTGTGGTCAATCTCGTGGAGCGCATCCGGGATAACGGCCATCTCGTAGCAAACCTGGACCCCCTTGGACTCCGTCCGAATCGCGAGCCTTCCACCGAGGCCACGCTCCAGAGCATACCTGAACAGAAGCTGAGCGGCCTCCCGCCCCAGCTAGTTCAAAGCCCGCTCGCCATAGGGGCGGCAACGGCACAAGAGGTGATTTCCAAGCTCAGAGAGCTGTATTTTGGCGCCACGGGCTATGAATTTGGACACATCCGGAACGCCGTGGAAAAGGACTGGCTGCAACACTGCGTGGAATCCGGTGAGTTCAGCCCCCAGCTCGACAGCGACCAAAGGCTTGCCCTACTCAAGCGACTCAGCCAGGCTGAAGCCTTCGAGCATTTTCTGCATCGCAGCTTCCCAGGACAGAAGTGGTTCTCCGTGGAAGGGAACGACACCCTGGTGCCGGTACTGGATGAAATAGTCCAGCAAGCCTCCAGGTCGGATGTGGAGTCCATCATGATCGCCATGGCCCATAGGGGCAGGCTCAACGTCCTCACCCACATCTTCGAGAAGCCGTACGACTCCCTGCTGGCTGAGTTCATGTACGGCTACAGCCTTGGCGACGAAGAAACCGACCACGGTTCCTCCGGAGACGTGAAGTACCATCAAGGCGCCGAGACCAGGGTCGCCACCGGAGGCAACGAGGTCACCATCTCGATGTTCCCCAATCCCAGTCATCTGGAGCTTGTCAATCCTGCAGCCGTAGGAGCCGTGCGCGCGATTCAAGACTCAAACGGCCGCGACGGCACGACGCCGGAACCAAACATGCGCAAGGCCCTTGGCATCCTGGTCCACGGCGACGCCGCCTTTGCCGGCGAAGGCGTAGTCCCTGAAACCCTGAACATGGCTCAGCTTGAAGGGTACACCACGGGTGGGATTATCCACATCATAGTCAACAACCAGATAGGCTTCACCACCGAGTCCCACGAATCGTACTCTACCCCCTACGCTTCAGACATAGCCCGGGGGTTTGATATTCCCATCATCCACGTTAACGCCGACGACGTAGAAGGCTGTCTCAACGCTACGCGCCTTGCATTTGCCTACAGAGAGCGCTTTAACAAGGATTTCCTCATTGATCTCATCGGATACCGCCGTTACGGGCACAATGAAGGAGACGAGCCCTCCTTCACACAGCCCGTCATGTACAACGTCATTCATGACCACCCCACGGTGCGCGCCCTTTGGGCCGAGCAGTTGATAAAAGAGGGCGTAGTATCCGCCGAAGAAGCCGCGGAGATGGTGCAGGATGTACGGAACCAGCTCCAGGAAGCTCTGACCACCGTCCAGGAGATGGCGAAAGACGAGTCTAAAGTGCTGCCCGAGCCTGCTCCCGAAGGCGAACCGCCGCAAATAGCCACGTCCGTACCCGCCGAAACGCTCGTGCGCCTCAACGAGGAACTGCACGCGGTGCCGGAAGGGTTTTCGCTGAGCTCCAAGCTGGAGCGGCCCCTACAGAGGCGGCGTGAAGCCTTCAACCAAGGGGGACGCATCGACTGGGCACACGCCGAAGCCCTATCGTTCGCCTCCATAATTGCGGATGGCACTCCAATCCGCATCAGCGGACAGGACACGGAGCGCGGCACGTTTACACAGCGGCACGCCGTGTTTCACGACGTGAACAACGGCGACCGGTTTACGCCCCTCGCCTCTTTGCCCAGCGCCCGAGCACCCTTCGCCATATACAACAGCCCTCTATCCGAACAGGGAGTGCTGGGCTTCGAATACGGTTACAGCGTGCAAGCCACCGATACCCTGGTGCTATGGGAAGCCCAGTTTGGCGATTTTGTGAACAACACCCAGTCCATAGTGGACGAATTCATAGCCAGCGCCAAAGTCAAATGGGGCCTGAGCTCCGGCCTTGTTCTGCTTCTTCCTCACGGTTATGAGGGACAGGGACCAAACCACTCCAGCGGCTTCCTGGAGAGGTTCCTACAGCTGGCCAATGAAGGCTCTTTCCGCGTTGCCTACTGCTCTACGGCGGCTCAATACTTCCACCTGCTCAGGGAACAGGCGGCGCTCATCCGTGCAGATCCCAGACCACTGGTTATCATGACCGCCAAGAGCCTGCTGCGCCATCCCGATGCCGCCTCGTCCTTGGAAGACCTCTCCCAGGGTTCGTTCCAACCGGTTATCGACGACGCACGGGCGCAAGGAAACCCAAGCGGGATCAAACGCGTCATCCTGTGCACGGGCAAGGTCTACGTAGACCTCATCGGCAGCAAGGAGTACGCTGACACTGAATCCGTGGCCATAGTCCGCGTGGAAGAGCTCTACCCCTTCCCTAGCAAGATACTATCCACGGTTCTCGGTTCGTACAGCAACGCAGAAGAGGTGGTCTGGCTGCAAGAGGAACCCCAAAAGAGAGGGGCTTGGAGCTCTGTAGAACCCAAGTTGCGCGATATTCTCAAGCCCGGTCTGCCGCTGGTCTACATTGGCCGCCCAGGGCGTTCCAGTCCCGCCGAAGGGTCGGCCACACTCCATAAAGTTGAACAGGATCGGCTCATCCGTGAAGGGTTTGCTCCCATCAAGTCGATGACCGCAGCTCCTTTTTGAGGTGATCAATGTCTCTTGAAGTCAAAGTTCCAGAAATGGGCGAATCCATAATCGAAGCCACTGTAGGTAAGTGGCTCAAACAGGTCGGGGAGGCTGTCTCCGCCGATGAACCCCTGGTTGAGCTGGAAACCGACAAAGTAAACGTTGAAGTGGTCTCGTCCCAAGCCGGTGTTCTGGAAGAGATAATCAAGCAGGAGGGCGCTACCGTAACCGTCAGCGACGTTCTGGCAACGGTGGCTGAGGGCGCGGCCCCCGGGGCAGCACAGGCCGCGACTCCCCCCGCGGAGGCCATAGCAGGCAACGGAGCGACGGCACAGGAAGCCGCTCCCGCTGCCGCCTCACCTTCTCCGGCCGATGCTGAGCGCGTAACGCCCGTGGCGCGGCGCATCGCCGCCGAGCACGGCATAGACCTCTCACAAGTGTCCGCCAGCGGCGCCGGCGGCAGAGTAACCAAAGAAGACGTGATGGCCTACCTGGAGAGGCCGCAGCCCACGGCAGTTGAGCCGGTGGCGGCGCCCGCACCTGCTCCTGCCGTCGCAGCAGACCGCCGAGAAGAGCGCATCCCTCTGAGCCGCCGCCAGCAGACCATGGCCAGCCGCATGGCCCAAGCCGTGCAGACCACGGCCATGACCACCACCTTCAACGAAGCCGATATGAGCGGCATAATGGAGATACGCAAGCGCAGGCGCGACTCGTTCAAGGAGCGTCACGGCGTGTCCTTGGGGTTCATGTCCTTCTTCACCAAGGCGGTGGTGGAAGCGTTGAAGGAGTTCCCCATAGTCAATTCCGAGCTGCAGGGCAACGAGCTGGTGCTCAAGCATTACTACGACATCGGTATAGCTATCAGCACGGAGGACAGCCTGGTTGTGCCCGTGGTTAGAGACGCCGACAAGAAGAGCTTTGCCGAAGTTGAATCGGCCATCCTGGATCTCGCAATGCGCGCCAGAGAGCGCAAGCTGACCATAGAAGAGCTGCAGGGCGGCACGTTTACCATAACCAACGGCGGCATTTTCGGCTCACTGATGTCCACGCCGCTGCTGAACCCGCCGCAGGTGGGCATTCTTGGCATGCATGGCATCAAAGAGCGCCCTGTGGTGGTAGACGGGCAGGTTGCAGTGAGGCCGATGATGTACATAGCCCTCACCTACGACCACCGTGTAGTCGATGGCAAGTCGGCGGTGTCCTGCCTGGTCAGGATCAAGGATCTGCTGGAAGACCCGGCGCGGCTGCTGGTGGGCGACTAGCCTTCCAAGTGCTTCTGTAGCACACTCTCCATCAACTTCTCAGAGTTCCGTTCTTCGGAAGCAACCACAATGAAGATGGTGCTGCCCAGCGGCTTGACCAGCAGGTGAACGCCGTCCATGTCCCGGGATAGGACGTCCTCCCCTGCAATCATGGTATCGCTCTCCAGGTCCACCCTGTCGGCGAATACGTTGAGGAAGAAGCCCAGTATGAAGCCGGGGTAGGTGGACCGGGCCACGAATACGGCCGCTGCCCCGGAATCCCTAACGAACTCGTTGTCCACGTGTTCAGGCAGTCGCAGCTCGTCCTCCGTGTAGGCAATGTAGGCTAAGTATTCGACATTTATCGTGCCCAGGGCCTGGCCCAATCCCCCCAATTCAAGACCGGCTCTGGAGGTCAACGAGTCCAGCAAATCGCTGTCGATACTAATGAAGCCCGCAGCCGCCGGTTCAAGGGGAGGCTCTTCAGGCAGGAGACGCAACAGCCTCCATACATCTGGGTACCTGTCCTTGAAAGCCACGCCGTCACCTGCTCGCATTGCAGCCTCGACATCGTCCGCCCAGGCTCCCTCGCCGTGCACCAGGCGCAATGTGCCGCCTTCCCGCCATCTCTCCACGTCGTCGCCGAGCGCCGTTTCAGAGGCCTGGGCCTGCATCTGCTGTTGGAACTCCAACTTAGCTCCAAAGCTATCCAGGCTCGGCCCTACCCACGCTCCAAGCGATGAAAACTCTAAGTCAGGTTGTGCAGAAGCGCCGGCGGACTCACCGAAGGCCTCCAGCGGCACGGCGACAGGCGCGCTGTGGCCAATGTAGAGGTATGCGTTGAAGTCGCCGTCCGGCAGGCGCGCCTCTTCAAAACCGGGCGGGAGCATTGGATCCGTCTCCAATAGGGTGGGTGAACGGGCGGCCAGGAACAGAGTAACAAGCAAGGCCGCCAGCAAAAGAGTAATGAGCAAGGCCAGGATGAGAAGTCTCTTTGGCAAACGGTTCATTCTAGCTGCTGATGGCTTCGGTTATCCGCGCATCCTGTTCACCGGCGAGCACTTTTCTAAGCTCCACTATCTCATCCCTGAGAAGGGCCGCTTTTTCAAACTCCAGGTTCTTTGCCGCCTGCTTCATCTGCGACTCCAGGTCCTTGACGGCGCGCAAGAGCTCGTCCTTGGGCATGTCTCGATAGGTTGTATAGACGGCCTTGGTTTCCGCAATGGCCTTGACGCGGTCGGTGATATCCCTGATCGCCTTCCGGATACCTTCCGGAGTGATGTTGTGCTCTATATTGTGGGCTTCCTGTATCTTGCGGCGGCGCTCGGTCTCGTCTATGGACGCCTTCATAGAGGCCGTCCTCACGTCGGCGTACATGATGACGTGGCCGTCCACGTGCCGGGCGGCGCGGCCCATGGTCTGAATCAGCGCCGACTGCGACCTCAGATAGCCCTCCTTGTCAGCGTCGAGAATCGCCACCAAGCTCACCTCGGGAAGGTCCAGCCCTTCCCTCAACAGGTTGATGCCCACAACCACGTCGTAGACACCCAGGCGCAGGTCGCGGAGCCGCTCGCTGCGGTCCAGCGTGTCTATCTCCGAGTGGAGGTACTGGGTCTTCACGTTCATCTCTCTTAGATAATCGGTCAACTCCTCCGCCATGCGCTTGGTCAGCGTAGTAACCAGGCAGCGTTCCCCCTTCTTGACCCTTTCGTTTATCTGGAACAGCAGGTCGTCTATTTGGCCGGAAGTGGGTTTGACCTCTATGGTGGGATCAAGAAGCCCTGTGGGCCGTATCACCTGCTCCACCACCCGCTCCGCCGTTCGCATCTCATACGGGCCCGGCGTAGCCGATACGTAGACCGCTTGGTTGACGTGGGCCTCGAACTCCTCAAAGTTAAGGGGCCGGTTGTCCAGCGCCGACGGCAGTCGGAACCCGTAATCGACCAGCGTTTGCTTGCGCGAGATGTCTCCGTGATACATGCCGTGCAACTGTGGGACGGTCATGTGCGACTCGTCTATAAACAGAAGGAAGTCATCGGGGAAGTAGTCCATCAACGTCCAGGGAGTGCTGCCGGGGGCCCTCTGCGCCAGTGGCCGCGAGTAGTTTTCCACTCCGGCGCAGTACCCCGTTTCTCGCAGCATCTCTATATCGTAGTTGGTCCGCGATTCGAGCCGCTGGGCTTCCAGCAGCTTGCCCTGCGATTTCAGCCATTCGACGCGCTCAGCCATCTCGTCCCGTATGTCACCGATGCCCATGTCCAGCTTTTCGGCGGAGGTCACGAAGTGCTTGGCCGGGTATATCTCGATGGCGTCGCGCTCCGCCATGACCTCTCCGGTGAGGGGATCAAGCTCTATGATGCGCTCCACCTCGTCGCCGAAGAACTCGACCCGTACGGCCAGCTCGTCATAGGCGGGGAGTATCTCCAGGGTGTCTCCGCGTATTCTGAACTTCCCCCGCGACAGGTCCATGTCGTTCCTTTCGTACTGCATGTCAATCAAGTGGCGCAGAAGCCGCTGCCGGTTTCGCTGCTCGCCTTTCTGTATGTAGGCCACGAAGCTCTGGTACTCCTCCGGCGAACCCAGGCCGTATATGCACGAAACGGAGGCCACAATCAGGGTGTCCCGCCTGGTGAGCAGCGCCCTGGTGGCGGCGTGCCTCAGCTTGTCGATCTCATCGTTGACGTCGGCGTCCTTCTCAATGTAGGTGTCCGTGCGCGGGACGTAAGCCTCCGGCTGGTAGTAGTCGTAGTAGCTGACAAAGTACTCCACAGCGTTGTTGGGGAAGAACTCCTTGAACTCGGTGGCCAGCTGCGCCGCCAGTGTCTTGTTGTGGGCAATGACCAGCGTGGGGCGCTGTACAGCCTCCGCTACCTTGGCCATGGTGTAGGTCTTCCCCGAACCGGTGACGCCCAGAAGCACCTGGTGTTTCCGACCTGAGGTAATGCCCTCCACAAGACTATCTATGGCCCCCGGCTGGTCTCCCGTAGGCTGAAAGTCGGAGACTACCTCAAATTTCCCTTCTTGCACTGCGCGCATGGTCCAAGTCCTCTAAACGTGCATCCTGCTAGCTGCAAACCGCGTTCCTAGGATAACAGATGCCAACTCCATCTACACCGGCGCTACGACCCATATCATCTCGGTGCTGGCCTCGTCGAAAGGTCTGCGATTGAAATCGCCGTACAGCTCCAGCAGGCGGTATCCTGCGGCTTCCAGCAGGTGTTGCGCTTCAAACCTGTACAGGTAACGCAGCTGATATGCCACGTCCCACCTGCCAGTCGTGCCTCCCTCAACGTCGAGCTCTTCCAGAATGGTGCGGGCATTTATTATCTGACCGAACGGGTCGTGCCGGTTCTGCTCGCTGAGCCTGAATCGCCGTTCGGTTGCCCCGTCTACTATCTCACGCCTGAACACCGGCTCCGACGACTCTCTGATCAACCGCTCCTGGTCCGGCACGAAGAGGTCGATTATAAGGCGGCCTTCCGAGGTGAGATGCCTCCTGATGTTCTCCAGAGCCTGCCGCTGGTCCGCCACCGACAGGAGCAGCTGAAACGACCTAAAGGGAACAATGACGAGAGGGAACTTCTGGCCCAGCCTGAAGTCGCGCATATCACCAAGCCGGAACTTCAGCGCTTCCTTGGCCAGTCCCAGCTTACGGGCTTTGGCCCGCGCACTGCTGAGCATGGCGGGAGAGTTGTCTACGCCGGTTATCGGAACGCCCGCTTGGGCCACGGGGATGGCGACGCGGCCTGTGCCGCACCCCAGCTCCAGAACAGGGCCTCCGGACGCCTTTGCCTCTCGCACCCAGAAAGGGATGTCCTCCTTCAGCGTGTGCGCCCGGTCGTACAGGTCGCCCCAGGCATCCCCGAAAGACAACTCTACTCCCTGACCAGCCGCTGCAGCGCCTGGCGCACCTGCTCTTCCAGGGGGGCTTCCGTATCATCAAGGGCGGATACCGCCTGCTGCACCTCGGCGGGAGAGTAGCCCAGCGCCTGCAGCGCGGCCACAACCTCTCCGTTTGGACCCATCGTGCCCACGGCAGCGGCCTCCCACTCCTTTTGCAGCTTGCTCTGCAGATCGATGACTATGCGGCCGGCCGTGCGCTTCCCTATGCCCTTAACGCTGGAAAGCAGGTCCGCGTTGCCGGACACTATAGCCACTGCTGCATCGTCGGGAGTCAGGGCGTCAAGGACGTCCAAGGCCAGCCTTGGGCCCACGCCGCTCACCTCCTGGAGCAGATCAAACAGACGTTTACCAGCCGGTACAGGGAAGCCGTAAAGGACGGGAACCTCATTCCTGATGAGAAGCGAGGTATGGAGCATCACGGAATCGCCTTCCCGTCCTATGGTCTCGGTAACGGAACCCGGTACGTAGACCTGGACACCTATCCCGGCCACCTGAATGACCACGTAGTTGTCGCCGATGGCCTGGATGACCCCTTTGACTGAACTGATCATGGCGGCTACGTACCCTCCCCGGCCATCAGCGCCGCCTCTCGACGGTTCTGCAGATGACACAACGCCACGGCCAGGGCATCGCTGGCGTCTTCGGGCATCGCCGCAACGTCAAGGTCAACCTGCATCCGTATAGCCTGCTGCACCTGCTCCTTGGTCGCGCCGCCGTGTCCGCTGACCGCCAGCTTCACCTGGAGCGGGGAGTACCTGGAAACGGGGACGCTTCTGGCGGCGGCGGCCATCAGCGCCAGACCTTGTGCCTGGCCGACGGCCATGGCGGTCCTGGCATTGATCGAGACAAACGGGTCTTCCACCGCAACCTCGTCAGGGGGGAAGGTCTCCATAAGCGCCATCAGTTCGGTGTGCAGGTAATGAAGCCGCTCTCCCAGAGAGAGGCTGCGCTTGGCGGTCAAGACCCCGCACTTCACGACCCAAGGGCTATCCCCGTCCTCTCTTACAAGGCCGTAACCCAAATAGAGCGTTCCGGGGTCTATACCAAGGACTAGTGAGATGGCTTTATCCTTAGCTTCGGTTCAGGATGCGCCGTACACTTCCAGCACTTCTTCAGGGAAGTCGGCGTTGGTGTATACGCGCTGGATATCGTCAAGCTCTTCCAACCTGTCCATGAGCCTGAGGGTCTGTTCCGCCTGCTTGCTCTCCAGGAGCAGGGTAGCCTTGGGAACCATGGACAGTTCGGCGCGGACTATAGGCGCTCCGGCATCTTCCAAGGCCTTCCGCACGCTCTCGAATGAAGCAGGGTCGGCGCGAACCTCCAGCACTCCCTCGTCGTCCTCGAAATCGTCTGCGCCGGCGTCTATGGCCAGCAACGTCAGGTCTTCGGACCTGTCCTCCGAGGCTTCCACCACCACGACTCCCCTGGTGTCGAAATTCCAGGCCACGCAACCCTTTTCGCCCAGGTTTCCTCCACCCTTGGAAAAGGCGTTGCGCACCTCCGACACGGTGCGGTTGGCGTTGTCGGTAAGCGCCTCCAGCATGATGGCCGCGCCACCGGGGCCGTACCCCTCGTAGACCACCTCGTGCAGGGAGTCCTGCCCGCCTTCGCCGGAACCGCGGCCAATGGCGCGCTCGATGTTGTCGTGGGGCATGTTGTTCTCTTTGGCCTTCTGCACGGCAAGACGGAGACGCACGTTCATTTCAGGATCGGAGCCTCCCTCGCGGGAGGCCACGGTAAGCTCCCGGGCCAGCTTAGTGAACAGCTGGCCGCGCTTGGCGTCATTTGCCGCTTTGGCGCGTTTGATAGTGGACCATTTTGAGTGACCAGACATAAGCCTTACCCCTGCTTACTTGTAGGGATTGTTGCTCCGATTCTACCACCTGTCCGAAATCAGGGTCAAAGCGACCTCTCCTGCCACAGCTTATCCACCGTGCGAATCACCAGCCCCGTGGCAAAGCCGCGCCTTCTCAGGTAATTGCCCATGCGACGCCTGAATGTTCCCCTATCGACGCCGGTCAAGGTTTTCAGACGCCGTCTGCCCGCTTCGTAGGCGTTTGCCTCATCGTCCATGTCCGCGGTAACGGACTCGGCCAGCTCCTTGGATACACCCTTACGGTGCAGTTCATGGCGGATAAGGGTTGCGCTGCGCGGCTTGTGGGCTTCGCGGCCCTCCTTCCATGACTTGGCGAAGGAGGCGTCGTCCAGGTAGCCCGACTCTTCCAGGCGGGACACCGCCTCTTCAACGGCTTCCGCGGAGAACCGTTTGCCGAGGCGCTGGCGCATCTCCAGCCGGCTTCTCGACCGGTAGGACAGAAGGCGCAGGCCGGAGAGGTACGCCCTTTCGGGTTCAGCTATGCCGCTTTGCTCGCGCCGGATGTGCCGGGCCATTGCATGCTCCGACTTACCGCTAAGAGCTCTGCGATCCGCCGTTCTGGGAAATCGCTCCCGCTACAACGGGCATCCTGGCCACCGCCGCTATCTCAGCGGCGGTACGGATATCGGCTTCGAGCCTCTGCACCATATCGGTGTCCCTGGACAGGAAGCCCTTGGCGTTCTCCCTTCCCTGGCCAAGCCTGGTATCGCCGTAGGAGTAGAACGCGCCGCTCTTGTTCAGTATGCCGTAGTCGACTCCCAGGTCCACCAGGTCTCCCTCCAAGCTGATGCCACGGTTGAACATGATATCGAACTCAGCGGAGCGGAAAGGCGGCGCGACCTTGTTCTTGACAACCCTGGCGCGCACCCGGCTGCCCGTTATGTCGCCGCCCTGCTTGATGGACTCGATGCGGCGCAGGTCGATGCGAACCGAGCTGTAGAACTTCAGAGCGCGGCCGCCGGGCGTGACCTCCGGGTTCCCGAACACCACGCCCACCTTTTCCCGGAGCTGGTTGATGAAGATCACCGTCGTATTGGAGCGGCCTATAGCCGCGGTGAGCTTGCGCAAAGCCTGCGATAGAAGGCGGGCCTGGAGACCGACGTGAGTATCGCCCATGTCTCCTTCCAGCTCGTTGCGAGGCACCAGGGCCGCCACGCTGTCCACGACCACCACGTCCACGGCGCCGCTGCGCACCAGGTACTCCACGATTTCCAGCGCCTGCTCGGCATCGTCCGGTTGGGATAGATAGAGCGCATCCACGTCGACGCCGCACCGCGCCGCGTAGCTCTTGTCCAGGGCGTGCTCAGCGTCTATGTAGGCGGCGGTGCCGCCCTGGCGCTGAGCGCTCGCCGCGATATGGTAGGCGAGCGTCGTCTTGCCCGACGACTCAGCGCCGAATATCTCGACGACGCGGCTCCTTGGCACGCCTCCCACTCCCAGCGCGATGTCCAGCGACAGCGACCCGGTGGGTATGGCCTTCACCGACGTATCGATCTCAGCCTCGCCAAGGCGCATGATGGCGCCCTTGCCGAAGCTGCGCTGGATCTGACTTATGGCAAGCTCTAACGCCTTCTCTCGTTCCGCGGTCATAACTCCTCCAATCTCATCGCATGGTAGCACGCGCTACTTCAGGCCACCAAGAAGCTGCCGTACGTTTTGCCCCAGGCTGTGAGCCAGCCCTAAATGTATCCATTAGTAGAACGTGCGTGCTATTTAACGATAAACGAGAGGGCGTTGTCAAGTGGGGGCCGACCGCAGGGAAGTGCAAAGCGCCTCATTTTCATGCACTCCAAGTTAATTGACAGTAACTTTATCCGGCTCTACACTGGGCATTGGCGGCTCGGTTAGGGGTGTTATGCGGTATGGTGGAACACCGCGGCATATTCTGTTGCGCCGGGTAGCTAAGAACGATTGGCTTCTAGGGCT
>CAYVEN010000019.1:0-21658 GCA_964450505.1 uncultured Dehalococcoidia bacterium
ATAGCCACTACACAACACCCGTAAAGGCTTGACTCTGAACACAGATACTCTGAGGCCCAACGGGCCGAAGAATCCAAAACCTTCCGCCCTCCCACCATCGCAAACTCCACGAAGCAATCTGGCGGCGCGGGAGTTTACCCTGAGCATAGCCGAAAGGTCTTGCCCGCGCAGGCGGGCATCCAGGGGCGCGGCGGGGGTAATTGCGCAAAAAGGCCAACCAGCCCGACACAAGCCGCTTACTCCGCATGGTATCATTCCCTTGAATTCGGTATGCGGCAATAGTTATGACGGAACGGCTGGTATCAGGAAAGCCACGAGAAGACGACGCTTCGCTGGACGACAATCTGCGGCCAAGCAAACTTGCCGACTACGTGGGCCAGGAGAAGGTCAAGGAAAACCTTGGCATCGCCATGACTGCGGCCCGGCAGCGGGGAGAGTCCCTTGACCACTTGCTCCTCTACGGCCCGCCGGGACTGGGCAAGACCACGCTGGCCAACATTGTGGCGGCGGAGATGGGCGTCAACATCAAGGTGACCTCCGGGCCTGCCATAGAGCGCGCCGGAGATATGGCCGCCATCCTGACTAGCCTCCGCGCCAGGGACGTGCTCTTCATAGACGAGATGCACCGGCTGAACCGGGTGGTGGAGGAGGTGCTCTATCCCGCCATGGAGGATTTCTTCCTCTCTTGGGTCATGGGCAAAGGTCTGGGGGCGCGCACCATCAACCTCAAGGTGCCGCCCTTCACCCTGATCGGCGCGACCACCAGGTACGCCCAGATCAGCGCCCCGCTGAGGAACAGGTTCGGCATGGTGCACCGCCTCGATTTCTACGATACCGACGCCCTGCGCCAGCTTTTGAAGCGGTCCGCCGCAATCCTCAAGGTGACCGCAAAGGAACAGGGTCTCGACGAAATCGCCCGCCGCTCCCGGGGAACTCCGCGCGTGGCGAACAGGTTGCTGCGGCGAGTGCGGGACTACGCCCAGGTAATGGCCGACGGAGTGGTCGATGTAGAAGTCGCCCAAGAGGCCCTCTCCAGGCTGGAAGTCGACTCGCTGGGGCTGGACGATCTAGACCACAAGATACTTCGGACGCTGGTTGAGAAGTTCGATGGCGGGCCGGTCGGGCTGGAGACAATCGCAGCCTCCATAAGCGAGGAATCGGACGCCATTATGGACGTTTACGAGCCTTACCTGATGCAACTGGGGTTCGTCACTCGAACGCCAAGGGGCCGCATGGCGACGCGCCATGCCTACGAGCACCTCAATGTTCCCTACAAGGACAAGGCGGGAACGCTCCAGGCCACGCTGTGGCAGGAGTCTTCGGGGGAGACAGGCGAATAGCTTGCGCTTGGGAACGTCCTTCGCGCTCCTGCTCCTGCTAATCATGGCGGGCTGCCGTGCCGCGACTCCCACTCCCACGGTTACCCCCATCCCCACGGCAACACCCGTTCCTACCGCAACCGCGACTCCCACCCCCACGCCAACACCCGTTCCTACTGCAACCGCTACCCCTGCCCCCACGGCAACGCCGGCTCTTACCGCAACCTCTACCCCTGCCCCCACGCCAACACCGGCTTCCACCGCAACCGCCACCCCAACTCCTATACCCTCTCCCCAGGTAAGGATCGAAGGCGCAACCATATTCGTAGAGCTTGCCGTCACCCCGGAGCAACGGGGGCGCGGCCTTATGGGACGAGACTCCTTGGACAACGATCAGGGCATGCTCTTCATCTTCCCTGGCGAAACCTCGCCGTCGTTCTGGATGCTGGGCATGCTGATACCGCTGGACATCGTATGGATAGACGGCGGGTTGAACGTGGTCGGAGTCACCGCGAACGTGCCGCCTCACAGCGGCTCCAGCTCACCGACCTTGTACCTCCCGCCTCAGCCGGTGCGTTACGTGCTGGAGGTGAACGCCGGCATCGCCGACGAACTGGGAATTGGGCCGGGCAGCGTGGTTGAACTGGTAGGTATCCCAGAGGACAATGTCAGCTAGCGTAATTTCAACCCCAAGGTGAGATATGAGCACATCGGTATTGTATGAAGTGGAAGGCCGTATAGCCCGCATAACGCTGAACCGGCCTGAGGTATTGAACGCCCTCAACAGGCAGATGATAGACGACCTGCGCCAAACCGTCCTGCGCTTCAACGACGACGATGAAGCGTGGGTGGCCGTAGTCACCGGCGCGGGGAGGGCTTTCTGCGCCGGTCGCGACCTCAAAGAACGGGCCGAAGACAACGCATCCGGCAGGCAGCCCAGGGCCGAAGAGAGCATGTACGGAGATAGCCTCTCGATGTGGCCCGCCGCCCGGAAGCCAATGATCGCGGCGGTGAACGGCTACGCCCTGGCCGGAGGTTGGGCCGTTGCCCAGATGTGCGACCTGCGCATAGCCTCTGAAGACGCCAGGCTGGGCATCACGGAGCCTCGCGTCGGTCTCATGGCGCCATTTGCCGTACAGTTGAACAGGCTCATCCCGGAGGCCGCCGTGATGGAGCTGGTGCTGACCGCGGAGCCCCTGCCAGCGCGGCGGGTCCTGGAGATGGGATTCCTCAACAGGGTCGTCCCCCCGGAGCAACTCATAGACGACGCCATGGAACTAGCGCGCACCATCCTGAAAAACGCTCCTCTTTCACTGCGCTCCTTCAAAGAGCTGGTGAACCGCGCCAGGGAAGTCTCTGAGAGTGAAGCGGCGCTGCTAACCAGGGAGGCATACGACCGGTTGCTGCTGAGCAAGGACGCCAGGGAGGGGCCGCGCGCCTTCGCAGAGAAGCGGGCTCCTGTATGGAACGCAGAGTAACGTCTAGGGGTTAGCTGGCAATCTAAAATCGCTATACTCTATACTTTCCCGTTCAGTCGTTGGTACACCTATGTCCACAAGTCAGCATCTGCTAGAGACGTCTGAGCTTGACCCCAGGTTGAGCCGCTACCGCTTTGTCATGGGCGGCCTGCTGGTGCTGCTGAACTTCAGCCTTGCCCTAAGCTTCTTCGTGGTAACCCCGATTACTCCCATCATCTTGGAAGAGTTCGACATCAACAGGAGCGCGGCCAGCCTGTTGACCAGCGTGGTCATACTTGCGCAGGCGGGCCTTGCCATCCCCAGCGGCATCATCATAAGCAGGGTGGGAGTGAAGAGAATGGTGCTCATCGGCTGGGCAATGGCCTCCGTGCCCATGCTGACCTGGATGTCGACCGATTTCTCCATTCTGCTGGCTATCAGGATAGTCTACGGGATCAGCTTTGCCGTGTTGCTGCCTGCCACAGGCCCCGTGATGATGCAGTGGTTCCGCCCCAGGGAGCTGCCCGTGCTCAACGCTATTAACGCCACCGTGGTCACATTGGGCATATCAATCTCCACCTTCACCATAGTGCCCCTGTCGGAGTTGCTGGAATGGAAGGTAGCGGTGAGCCTGTACGGCGGCGCATCGCTTCTGGGAGTAATCCTATGGGCGGCGCTGGCCAGGACTGGTAGGAGGCCCAACAGTGCTGCAAGGCATCCCTCGTTCAGGGAGATCTGGGCCGTCCTCAAATCCAAGACCGCGCTGCTGCTCGCCCTGGCCGATGCCGGACCGTTCGCCCAGTACACGGCGCTTGTGGCCTGGCTGCCCACCTACTACCATGAGGTCTACGAGATGTCCTTGAACAGAGCAGGGTCGCTGGTGGGGCTGCTGCCGCTGGCCGGTGTTTTCAGCGTTGTCCTGGCGGGTATCCTGGCGTTCAGGATATCCAGCAGAAGGCTGTTTCTCCTCATACCGGGCCTGCTTGTAGTTCTGGGCGGCTTGGGCAGCTTCTTGCTGGGAGACGGGCCTCTGTTGTATGCCGCCCTGCTGGTGCTGGGCTTCGGTTCCTGGTTCTACCTGCCGGTGCTGTTCACCATACCCCTGGAGCTTCCCGAAGCCTCCGAAACCAGGGTGGCGCTCACCTACGGTACGATGATGACCATAGCCAGCTTCTTCGCTTTCCTCTCTCCGCTGTTCGTGGGAACAAGCACCGATATACTGGGTACGTACAAGGTTGGATTCGCCGTTCTTGCCCTGCTGGCGCTCACACTGCTCGCCGGGGGAATCGTCCTGCCCGAGACGGGGTCAGGCAGCAAAGAGCCCGCCGCCAAGACCGGGGCATAGCCCTGGCTTTGGAGAGACTAAGGCGCCCCACCGATCCGCTCATGGTGAACCTGTCGAACCATGTGAGCGGACACCCAGCCCGCTTATCCTGAGCCTAGCCGAAGGGAAGGGTCTTGCCCGTGCAGACGGGCATCCAGGGGCGAGGCCAGCGGACTCCAAAGTCCGCTCGTGGTGAGCATATCGAACCACGCAGGGGGGCGCCCTTCGACAAGCTCAGGGCGAACGGGGTTAGGGGGCGGGGCGCCTCCTACCGCTGCGTCTGCCTGCTCTCAGCTACTGGAGCCTCTTCCGTAGAGGCCAGCGGCTCCTCCTCTTCCTCCAAGTCCTGGAAGTTCAGGGCGTACAGCTTAGAGTAAATCGGAGACCTCTCCAGAAGCTCGTCGTGGGTGCCGATGTCCACAATCCGGCCAAGCTCCATGACCACGATCATATCGGCGTTCTGTATGGTGGACAAGCGGTGCGCTATGACCACGGCGGTGCGGTTCTTCAGCATCTCCTTGAGGGCTTGCTGAATGAGCACCTCGGTAAAGGTGTCTATGTTCGCCGTCGCCTCGTCCAGGATGAGAATTCGGGGGTCGGCCAGGATAGCCCTGGCAAAGCTGATCAGCTGGCGCTGGCCAACGCTGAGGTTGCCGCCGCGTTCGTAGAGTATCGTATCGTAGCCGTCCTCGAGCTTCATGATGAAGTCGTGTGCGCCCACGGCTTTCGCCGCACTGATCACCTGTTCCATGGTGGCTTCCGTGTGGCGGTATTTTATGTTGTCGGCCACGGAGACGGAGAAGAGGAACGGCTCCTGGAGCACCGTGCTCGCCTGAGAGGCCAGCGAACTGCGCTGGATGTCGCGAAGGTCGTAGCCGTCCACTTTAAGACTGCCGCTGGTCACGTCGTAGAAGCGCATGAGAAGCGATACCATCGACGTCTTGCCCGCGCCGGTCTGGCCGACCAGCGCCGCGGTCATACCAGGTTTGATGTGAAGGTTAACGTCCTTCAGCACGGGAATGCCGGGTACGTACTCCAGCCAGACGCCCTCATATCGAATTTCGCCTTTGATGACGGGCAGCGGCTTGGCCTCTGCCTTGTCCACCACCTCCGGCTCAACGTCCATCAGCTCAAAGATGCGAACTCCCCCGGTCATGGCGCGCTGGAACTGGGTGTACTGCATGGTGAGGTTGCGTATCGGGTCGTAGAAGCGCTGCACGTACAGAGCAAACGCGACAAGTGCGCCCGCTCCCAGGCTTTCGTTGAGCACCATGGTCCCACCGATGACAATGACCAGCCCCAGGGCTATGGCGGTAATCAAGTCCACCGTAGGCATCAGTATGGCCGAGAGCCTGATGGCGCGCAGGTTGGCGTCAAGGTGGTCCATGTTCACCCTATCGAACTGGCGCAGGTTCAGGTCTTCCCGGTTCATGCTCTGCACCACGCGCACCCCGGAGATGTTCTGTTGGAGACGGGAGTTGACCACGGATATGGCGTAGCGAATCCTGATGAAGGCCACCCGGGCGTAGCGCTGCCAGACGCCCATGATCAAGGCAAGCAGTGGGAGCACTACGATTGTGATGATAGCGAGTTGCCAGTTCATGAGGAACATGACGACGATGATGCCCACCAGGCTCAGCATGTCGCCCAGTGTGATGGTGACCATGGGGAGGAACTCCTGGAGCTGTCCCACGTCGCTCATCACGCGGCTCATGATCCGTCCCACCTCGTTTCTATCGAAGAACGGGACGGACAGCTTCTGGAGGTGATTGAACATGTCGGTGCGCAGCTTGTACAGCACCTCCTGGCTTATCTTGCCCAGAAGGCGCATGTACAGGTAGTTGCCAACCAGATTCGCGGTGATAACGCCTATGAGCACCAGACCAATGCGGTTCAGGCCGCCTAAGTCACCATCGAGGACGTAGTTGTCGATGGTATGGCCAATGAGCCAGGGAATCAGCACCAGAGTGGAGGTGTATACCAGCATCATGGCCATGGCCAGGGTAAACAGACCCATCCGGCTCTTGAAGTACGGGAAGAGGCGTTTTATTACCTCGTGGTTGTAGATTTGGCCGCGGTCATCATCATCAAGACCGCCGGGTCCCATGCCGCCTCGCAACATTATCGTTCTCCCTCCTTGCCTGTAGGAGAGACAATGGCGGCATGCGCGCCGTTGCCGGCAGGCTTGGAACCGTTGACCTCGACTTCCTGGGGCCGCAGTTGCAGGTCGTAGACCTCCTGGTAGTGCCCGGGGAGCTTGAGCAGCTCTTCATGGGTGCCTCGCTGCACAATCTGTCCGTCCTTGAGCACGATAATCATGTCGGCGTTCTTCACCGTGCTCAGCCTGTGGGCAATGACAAAGGTGGTGCGCCCCTTCATCACCTCTTGCAGCGCCCTGCGAATGAAGTGCTCGGTCTCCGTGTCCACACTGGAAGTCGAATCGTCCAGTATCAGTATCGGCGGGTCCAGAAGGACGGTGCGAGCTATGGCGAGACGCTGGCGCTGGCCACCGGAGAGGGTGGTTCCGCGCTCACCGACCCACGTGTCGTAACCATCGGGTAGTGTCTCGATGAAGTCATGGAACCGGGCGATCTTGGCGGCGTTGACTATCTCTTCGTCGGTGGCGTCCACTTTGCCGTAAGCAATGTTCTCCCTGATGGTGGAGGTGAACAGGAAGACGTCCTGCTGCACTATGCCAATGTTCCTTCTCAAAGAGCCCATTGTCACCCGTCGCACGTCTTGACCGTCCACGGTAACGCCCCCGCTGCTCACGTCGTAAAAGCGGGGGATCAGGTGCACCAGCGTGCTCTTGCCGCTGCCCGGCGCGCCTACCAGGGCGATGACCTTGGCCGGCTCCGCCTCTAGGTCTATGCCTTTGAGCACCGGAGACATGGTGTCGTAGGTGAACGAGACGTTTTGGAAGCGAACGTGTCCCTTGACCCTGGGCAGATCTACTGCGTCCTTCTCGTCCTGCACCGGCGATTCGGCGTCCAGGGTGGCAAAGAGCCGCTGGCCGGAGCCGTAGCCCCTGGAGACGGAGTTGACCACCCACGCTATCATCCGCACTGGCTGGGCCAGTAGGCCAAGGTAGAAGATGAACTGGGCAAGCTCACCGTGCGACATCGCGCCATCAAGGACCAGCCTGCCTCCCCACCACAGAACGATTACGGTGATCCCTACGTAGAAGAAGGTGACCATGGAGGAGTTGGAGGCCTGGTAGATGGCGGCGTGGTAGGAGTAACGAGACGCATTCTCCGCGTGATGGTAGAAGCGGCCACGTTCGTGCTCCTCGGCGGCGAACGCCTTGACCACCCGCTGGCCCGACAGGTTCTCCTGCAGGGCCGTGGTCATCAGTCCAAGCTCCGTCTGCACGTTTAGCCAGGCGCGGCGCATCTCTATCATGGTGCGGCCGCTGCGCCAGGCCACAACGGGGGCAAAGAGCAGGCAGAGCAAGGCAAGCTGCCAGTTGAGCAGCACCATGGCTGTGCCCACGCCCAAGAAAAGCAATATGGTGAAGGCAGCGCGGATGAGGCCCATCTGGACGAACATGCGAATGCCTTCCATGTCCGTGGTGGCCTTGGACATCAGGTTGCCGGTCTGCTGCCTGTCGTGGAAGGCGAAGCTCATCCGCTGCAGGTGATCGTAGAACTCGTTGCGCAGGTCGTAGGCCACCCTCTGCCCAATCGACTCGCCGAGGTACTGCTGCCAGTATGCGAATGCGCCGCGCATGCCGTTGGCCGCGAATACGGCGAGAGCCAATAGGAAGAGCTGGCTTCTCACGCCGGAGGAGAGCACCTCCTCGACGGCGGTGCCCAGGATGCGAGGTATGAGCATGGAGAAGGCGGTAACACCGAGTATGGAGAAATAGGCTAGGAAGAGTCTAGTCTTATATCTAGAAGCTCGTTTAGCTATTCTCCAGAGAACCCGCATATGGCGGCTGGCCTTCTTTCCCTAACCGTCTCACTACGAGGCGAAAAATCGAGTGTGTCCGCAAAAGAGTGGAACGGTAGATTATTATACTCTCCCAAGCAAGGTTAGGCAAAGCAGCAGGTGGGCTTGCTTATACCGATATGCCACCCCCGCCGACGAAGCATCCAAAGCATCCGTCCTTCCCACACCCTCCCGTCATTCTCGTGCTTGACACGGGAATCCACCCCTTCCTCCCACCATTGCCAGAGAAACCGAAGCAATTCCGGCAGGTGGCCTCCCATCCCCGCTCATCCTGAGCATAGTCGAAGGAAATGAGCGGGGTTGTACGTACACTTGCGACAAGATCGCCAACTAGGTACGATACGCCTGCCCAATCAAAGCCTACGACTACTGGCCTAGCCTTCTTTTATGGTAAGCCATAAAATGTTTGTTTAGGTATCGCCACCCGCGTGGAGGAAGCAGCTGTGCTGGATGAACTAATCAAGACCATTGAATGCCTGAAGAAGCGCATTGAAGAATACGGGGGGCAGATTTGCAGCTACAAGAGCCGAACCCGCGCTGCCCTTATAGACCCTGTGCTGCGGTCATTGGGTTGGGACGTCTCTGATCCATCTGCTGTAACAATAGAACCCAGAGGGCCTAGAGGTTCGGCTGACTACGCGCTCCTAGACGACAAAGGCAAGACCGTTGTATTCGTGGAGGCCAAGAAGCTCTTAGACACGAATGTCCCCATCAATCAGATTGTGGCGTACGCAGTAGCAGAGAACATGCAAAACAATGCCAAGGTTCGTTACTGCGCATCGACAAATGGAGACATTTGGGAACTGTACGATATCATGGAGCAAAAGTTAATACTGAGAACCTCCATCATACGGGATGAGACAGCCGAGTGCGTCCAGCAACTGCTAGGTCTAAGGCAGCTTAGCATGGCCGATGGACTCCATGGCGAGGCCGTTCAACCTGTGGTTTCTACCCAACCGCCCGAGTTCAGCCCTGTAGACGACAACGGCGTAGGGGGCGGACCAAGAGACGCTATGCTGGAAAAGGCCATAGAGATGGCCAGCAGCCAGCAGCTCTCTACGTCTATACTTCAAAGGCGCCTGCGCATAGGCTACCCCAGAGCGGCGAGACTCATGGACCAGCTGGAAGACGAAGGCTTCGTTCGCCGGGAGTGAGTGGGGTGAGTCCGAGTGGGGTGAGGTTGTTGCACCATCTTCGCCTCCTAAAGGGACGGACAGCATCCAAAGCGGTTTTGGCTCCGAAGGCGAGCCGGACGCCGAAGGCAAGCCAGCCCCCCAATCCGTGAAGCCTCCGGATGGGCATGAAATAGCGCTTAAATCCTGGAAAGACACGATTTTCAAACGGCTACTTGGCTTTATCAATCATGTCATCTAACCAAGGAGAATTGCCATTGCAACTTGCCTAGCAAGTTAGCAGACAATCAACCCCTCCCGTCATTCTCGTGCTTGACACGGGAATCCATCCCCTCTTCCATCATTCTGCACGCAGTGAAGAGTCCAGCCTCCGCACGCAAAGCCACGATGTCTTGATTAAATGCCAGCTATCGTCCAATTGCCCATGGGTTGAGTACTTCGACTCCGGTCCTCTCAAAGTCGCCCACGTCTCTTGTCACCACCGACGCCCCTCGGGAGCGGGCTATCGCCGCTATCTGGCAGTCGGCTTGGCTGATGGGGCGGCCAGCGTCACGGCGCGCCGCTGCTATCACGGCGTAGGCTTGGGCCGAGTCACTGTCAAAGGGTAGGATGCGTTCAGCGAACAGCACGTCAAAGGCGTACTCCGCCGCAGCGTTCAGTCCACGCCGACGCTCTCCGTCGGGCAAGAGCGCGATACCCGTTAGAATCTCCGCTTCAGTGATAGCGGTAATGAACAGAGCGCTAGTTAGCTGAGAGTCCAGCCATCTGCGGACTTTGGACGAAGGAGTTTCCCGCATGAGCTCTGAGACAACGTTTGTATCAAGGACAAACACCTGCCGCAACCCTAATTGAACCGTGGAGGTTCACGCATTGGCTCCCTGGTTGGGATCTCCAACTCCACGCCGCCATAAGGTTTGAACAGTTCGTGAATCGCGGTTCCAAGGTTTCCGGTAGGGGCCGCTTCTCCGTTCAGAGCTGATCTCAGAATGTCCCTCACCTCCTGCTCCATAGACCTGCCGTTCTCCGCCGCCCTGATGCGCAGCCGGCGCTTTAGGCTGTCGTCAAGGTTGCGCACAGTGATACTGGCCATGAGGGTTCCTCCTTATGCAGACCTTTGCACAACTCCACTGGCCGCCACAAACCCTCTTCCCTTCGCTGCACAGGCAGGAACTCTAGGTTACGCAAAGGTCTATGCATGTCACACTATAGCATGATTGCAATGCAATCACTAGATGAGAGCAGGCCGGAACATCCCCCCGCCATTAACCTCTTCCCCACTCCCACACCCTCCCCGTATCCTGTATCCATGAACCCTACCCCTAAAGGCCACAGCGACAACGCTCGCATCCACGTCGAATTTCCGATTCGTTTCTCACACCCAAAAAATTTTCGGCCCGTTTTAGCCTTGCAACTTGACATAACGTCTGAAACGAATCGGTCCAAAATAGACCCAAAGCCCTGGAGCGCTATCCAACACCCAACGTCAACCCGGATACCTGCTGTGCCCCCAGCCTTCCTCGACTTCCAGGCGGGAACGCAGGCCTGTCCGATCCAGCATCGCCTCAGTGGCGGCTTGGGCTCGCTGCAGGACGGCCTCCTCGTCCACCGCCGTCACCGCCCTGCCCTGCATCAGCACCCGTCCGTCTACTATCACGGTGTCCACGTCCTGACCATTGGCGAAGCCAACCACACGATGCACGGGCATGTTCAGCGGGTACAGGTGCGGCTTGTTCATATCCACCAGGATTACGTCGGCCTTCTTCCCAGCCTCCAACGATCCAATCTGGTCACCCAAGCCCAGGGCACGAGCCGCGTCTATGGTCGCCATTTCCAGCACCTTGCCGGGGGGCATGTAGGCGCCGTCGCGGTACTCGGCGCGGTGTTGCCGCATGCAGACGTACATGTGGCGGAACATATCGTAGTTCATGTCCGGCCCGGCTGCGTCGGAACCCAGCGCCACGGTGACCCCGGCGTCCAGAAGCTGTGGCACGGGGCAGCGCGACGGATAAGAGTTGCCCGAGCTTGGGTTGTGGGCAATCCTGGTATCCGTCTCTGCGCAGATGCGCACCTCCTCCTCCGTGAGGCCCGTGGAATGCGATAGCAGCACGTCCGGCCCAAGGATGCCCAGTTGCTCGTAGGCAAACTTGACCGTCCCCGTATCGTGGCCGTCCTGCGTCAGGATCAGGCCGTACTTCTCAGTGAGGTCCTTGACGGCGCGGGCCTCGGCCTTGAGCTCTTCCAGCGGCGTCTCCTTGTATGGAGAGCGCGCCGGGTTCTGTGTAGCCGACATCACCGAGACGTGGATGCGGCCATCAGCCTCTCCATGCCAGCGCCGGATGATCTCCTCGGTAGTCCGCATGTACCGCTCGAAGTCGACCATAAAGGTGTGGCTCTCGCCGTTGTCCCAGCGCGCGTACTGCCTGGGATATGGAGGATTGCTGGGACCGACGGCAAGGAACTCGCGGATGCCCAGATGTCCAACGGCCTCGCAGTGGCGGTCGGCGTAGACCGGGTCGTCCGCGCGCATAACCATGGTGCCGCCGCCGAAATAGGTGACCCCGCAGGTGGTGCCGTTCTTCAACCGGTCAAGAGAGGCCAGGAGCGCTTCGGCGTGCCAGAACTCCTCGTCCGTGCCCTCCGCATAGATATAGTCGGCGGTGTTGGACCACATACCGGCGGGCCCGTGGCCCAAGGTCTTGACCAGGGCGTGACCGGCGTGACCGTGGCCGTCGATGAGACCGGGCATGATTACCTTGCGCTGAGCCTGGATGACGCGATCCGCTCTGTGTGCGCCCTCCACCTCCTGCCGCGTGCCCACGGCAACAATGCGATCGGCATCGATGGCGACCGCGCCGTCCTCTATGACCCTGCGCTGCGGGTCCATGGTGATGACCGTGCCGCCGGTGATAAGGATGTCTGCCATGTTGTGCCTCCTGGAGCTTGGGGTAACTGCTTACGATCTGCCAAAATCGCTGGCCCAGAGCCGGTGAAGCTTGGACAACGCTTCGTGCGGAATGGGACGTTTTTCAGAGGCGGACGAGCCTTCCTCTATCTGGGCCCGGCTGGAAAATCCGACGAGCACGGTGGATACGCCCGTATGCATGAGTGCAAAGCGCACCGCGGCCTGGGGACGGGATTGGAGGTCGCCCGCGACTAGAAAGTCGAGCTTGGAGGCGCGCTCTTCATCGGCGGCATAGGCGGAATCGGTGACCATGGGACTGCCGATGTTGGGAGAGGCGTGTCCCTGCCGCGCCGAAGCTCCAGCCAGCGCCCCGCCAGCCATGACTCGAATCACCACAACACCCATCTCATGTCCCGCGGCGCGGTCGATGAGATGGCGGAAGTCGTGGCCAACGAAACCTGACGGGACCGACACACCGGCGCTTGGGTTGAGCAGATTGTAGTAGGCCTGTACAACGTCGAAGCGGCCGCTGTCCACCACCTTGTGCAGCGCACCGGTGTCGCCGTTGCCGGTGAAGCCGGTGAAACGGATGAGCCCCTCCGAACGCAGGCCGTCGAAGGTGTCAGCCACGCCGTCCTTGCCCAACACGTCGTCTAGTCCAATCGTCTCGCCGCTGATGCCGCCGCCACGCTGCATTGTGATGCCGTCGTGGAGCTGGAATACGTCAACGGAGTCGCGGCCAAGGCGCTTCAGGCTTTCTTCCAAGGAGCGACGCGCGGCGCCCTTGATATCGTCCAGGCCATGGCGAAGATGCACTTTCGTGGCAACCCAGGCCTGGGGCTTGAGGTGGTCGAGCACGCGGCCAAGGTTGGTCTCAGAAAGCCCGTCCCCGTAGCTCGGCGCGGTATCAAAGTAGTTGACGCCAAGGTCAAGGGCGCGCTGCACCCCTTCCAACTGCTCTTGGAAAGAGCCGCGCACCATCAGTCCTCCCACGTTGCCGCAGCCAAAGCCAACCTCGGATACGCAAAGCCCCGTTCTGCCTAGAGTCCTGTAGTTCACAATACCCCCATGTGACGAAATCGATCATCGCAAGTATAATGCCGGTTTGAACACCCTGTGTAGCATGACTCTATGAAGATACCAATATCCTGGCTTAAAGAATACGTGGACGCGGACTTGCCGGCAAAGGAGCTGGCGCACCGTTTGACAATGGCCGGTCTGGAGACCGGCGATGTCGAAGTCATAGGCGAGCAATGGGACAACATCACAGTCGGCCTGGTAGTGAAAGCCGAACAGCACCCCAATGCCGACCGGCTCAAGCTGGCCACGGTGGACCTGGGAAACGAGCGGATTACGGTGGTTTGCGGCGGTCCCAACCTGGCTGAAGGACAGAAGATAGCATTCGCCGGATTGGGAGCACACCTGATCAATCCGCAGTCGGGAAAGCTGGAGAAGCTGAAAGAGGCCAACATCCGGGGCGTCGCGTCGCGGGGCATGGTCTGCTCGGAGCGCGAACTGGGGCTGGGCGAGGATCACGATGGAATACTCGTGCTTGACGACGGCGCGCCCGTGGGCACTCCACTGATCGAATACCTAGGCGATACCGTGCTGGACACCGAAGTTACCCCCAACAGACCCGACTGGCTGTCCATGCTCGGCGTGGCCTATGAAGTGGCAGCGCTCAGCGGCGGCGGAGTGCGTGAGCCCGATGTCTCCTACCCAGAAGTGGAACCCGCAATCGAGCAGGAGGTCAAGGTGTTCATCGACGACCCTGACCTTGCACCGAGGTACACGGCAAGCCTGATCAAGGGCGTGAAGGTAGAACCGTCACCGCAGTGGTTGCAAGACCGCCTGATCAAAGCGGGCCAGCGCCCCATCAACAACCTTGTAGACATTACCAACTACGTGATGCTGGAATACGGCCAGCCCCTGCACGCTTTCGACTTCGATACGCTTGGAGAAGGCGTTATACGCGTGCGCCGGGCCAAGCCAGGAGAGGCTCTGACCAGCATCGACGGTGAGCAGCGCAAGCTGACAGAGGATATGCTGGCAATCGCCGATGCTGAAAAGGCGGTGGCAATCGCCGGGGTGATGGGCGGAGCCGAGACTGAGGTGACGCAGAAAACGCGCAATGTGCTGCTGGAGTCGGCGAACTTCAATCCCACGAGCATACGCCGCACCGCGTCGGCGCTGCAGATGAGGACCGAGGCCTCCTACAGGTTCGAGCGAGGCTTGAACCCTGAGCTGGCGCCCGTAGCGCTGAGGAGGGCAACGCAGTTGATCCAACAGATAGCGGGCGGGCAGGTCTCTAAGGGAATCGCCGACGCGTACCCGGGGAAAGCGGATTCCGCAACGGTCCGGTTCTCGATGGACAGGGTTGAGAAGGTGCTGGGAGTCAGATTCTCCCTGGAAGACACCGAACGCGTGCTGGGTTCGCTGGGCTTTACCTTCCAGTCCAAAGGGCAGGACGTGTTGGAGGTGGAGCCCCCCTACTGGCGCAGCGACATATCGATTGAGGACGACCTGGTTGAAGAGCTGGCGCGGACAACGGGGTACGATACGATACCCACAACTTTCCTGGGCACAAGCATCCCTCAGCACCACAGACAGCCGGAGAGGGAGCTTAGGGAAAGGGTCAAGGACCTGCTGGTGGAAACGGGTCTGCAAGAGGTGATTTCATATGCGCTGACCAGCCACGGAACCTTGGAAATGGCCGAGGCGCTGGGTGAAGTGGAGCCTCTGACGCTGCGGAACCCGATGTCACCGGAGCAGCAATACCTGAGGACATCATTACGGGGCAGCCTGCTCTCCACCCTGGAGATGAACCAGAGGTACGGTCAGCAGAGCATACGGCTGTTCGAAGTGGGGCGCGTATACCTGCCTGTCCGGGACGGGTTGCCGGAAGAACGCGAGCTCGCGGTGGGCGTAGTCTGGGGAGACCGGACGCCGCTATCGTGGACAGACCAGGGCGGCAAGGTGGGCTTCTTCGATGCCAAAGGGGTGGTACAAGCGTTGATGTCGGGGCTGGACGTGCAAGAAGAGTACACGGCAATCCAAGACCCGCTGCTTCATCCGGGCAGGACGGCCTCCATCACCGTGGCCGGTGAGCAGGTGGGTGTAGTGGGAGAGGTCAAGCCTGAAGTACAGGAGGGGTTTGGCATATCGTCGGGCGCGGTAGCCATGTTCGAGGTAGACTTGGCAAAGCTGCTGCCCCTGTTGCCTGAGGACATGCTGCGCTTCGCATCGCTACCCAGATTCCCCGGCTCGTACCGCGACCTGGCGCTTGTCGTAGACTCTCACGTACCGGCGGCAAAGCTGGAGGCGCTGATTGAAAAGCATAACCTTGTGGATACCGTTACCATCTTCGACGTATACACGGGCAAGGGAGTGCCCGAGGGTAAGCGGTCCATCGCCGCGCGCATAAACTTCCAATCAAAACGAAAAACCCTAACGGCGGAGGCTGTATCGGCGGCGCAGGAGCAGATTATGAGACAGCTTGCAGAAGAGACGGGCGCTGAACTGCGCGGATAGCCTCACGAAGGTGTGATGACTACTGGAGAACACATGCATAGCCACTCAGAGGATATGCTGTCCGTTGAGGAAGCCAGGGACAAAGTCTTAGCGCTGACGCCAGTCCTGGACGCCGAGGACGTGCCTCTGCTGGAAGCGCAGGGGCAGGTACTGGCGGAGGACGCCGTAGCCACCTTCGACATACCGCCCTTGGACAACTCGGCGATGGACGGCTACGCGGTGCGTCACGCGGATATTGAAGGCGCAACTCCCCGGACGAGCAGACTGCTCAGGGTCACGGGCTACGTGGCCGCGGGCCAGATCCCGAATACCACTGTCAGCGAAGGCACGGCGGTACGGATAATGACCGGAGCGCCCATACCACCCGGCGCGGATACCGTGGTTCCTTTTGAAGAGACCGATGAAGTGGAACGGAGCGCCGCGGGCCGCCCCATCGACGAGGTCATGGTGAGGAAGGAGGTTCCCAGAGGCGAATTTGTGCGCCGGGCGGCGGAAGACGTCGCTAAGGGTGACATAACCCTGGCCAAAGGCACAATGCTCAGAGCCAGCGAAATTGGAGTGCTCGCATCGCTGGGATACGGATCCGTCAAGGTCGTGCGGCGCCCGGTGGTAGCCGTATTGGCCACGGGCGACGAGTTGCTGGAACCCGGGCAGGAACCGGAGGCGGGAAAGATATACAATAGCAACAGCTACAGCGTAGCGGCGCTGGTCAAACGATACGGAGGGGCGCCACGAGTGCTGGGAATTGCTCGGGACAACATGGATTCCATGAGTGAAGCGCTGGAAAGAGGGCTGGAGGCGGACATGTTGATCACGTCGGCGGGGGTTTCCAAGGGCGATTACGACATGGTCAAGGACGTCCTGGCTGAACATGGCGAAATAGCCTTCTGGTCGGTTAGAATGCGACCGGCCAAACCGATAGCGTTCGGAACGCTGAGGGGCCCCCGCGGGCGCAAAGTGCCGCACCTTGGCTTACCGGGAAATCCGGCCAGTGCCATGGTGGCGTTTGAACAGTTGGGCCGGCCGGCTGTATTGAAGATGATGGGCCGCACAAATCTGGAAAAGCCCACGGTGGAAGCCGTGCTGGAGGACCCCATCATCAACAACGACGGACGCCGCGTGTACGCCAGGGCCATAGTGAGTAAAAGAAACCAAACCTACTACGCACGCCTTACGGGGCCTCAAGGATCGAATATTCTGACCTCCATGGCTAAGGCAAACGGACTTGCCATCTGCCCTGAGGACTTGGAGATAATGGAGAAAGGCCGGGTCGTGCAAGTCCAGATGCTGGACTGGGACAAAGAATAATCAGCTAACACGGGGGGATGAACGTGGTCTTAGATCAGGAAGAAGAACAAGACTCCAGATACCTGGCGGCTACCTTCAAGGTGGACCCGGGAAGGTTGGAATCTCTGGGGCGCTCCATAGGCTTGCTGTTGAGGGATAGGCGTTGCCCCTCATGCTGGGCAACGCTGATCAACGAGTCGGACCAGGGGCTGAGCATAAAAGCCAGGGATCACTTGAAGCGCTTGGCTGAGCACTGCTCCAAGCAGCCGGATTACATAACGCACGGCATGCCTGTCATGGAGGCGGTATTCCGCATCCTGCTGAGCCACCGGGAGGGACCGCTCTCCGTGGAAGAAATCTTGGAAGAGCTGCAAGAAAGGTGGACGGACCCCACCAACCCAAGAGACCCAACTCCTGACACGATTTACAGGATTCTAGCCGGGGATAGGTTCTACGGGATAGTGATGGAAGCCCCTCCGTCTGAGCCCGTGGAGTAATCTTCCTAACCGGCCTCCGGCGGCGCTGTCCTTCTGCTCTTGCACCCGCTGGCTAAGCGGCCAGGTGTTGCTTGGCAGTGGTGGCCAACTGGGTGAAGGCCGCCCGGTCCTTGACCGCGATGTCCGCCAGCATCTTCCGGTCTACTTCCACGCTGGCCAGCTTGAGGCCATGAATGAACGTATTGTAGTTCAGTCCTTCCTGCCGGGCAGCGGCGCTTATGCGCAGTATCCAGAGGCGGCGGAAGTCGCCCTTGCGCTCTCTGCGGTGAGCGTAAGTGTAGGCCATAGCCTTGACGAGCGACTCTTTGGCCCTCCTGTACAGGCGGTGTCGTACTCCCTTGTGCCCTTTGGTGAGGGCAAGAACTTTAGCGCGTCGCCGGTGCTTGGTCACACCGCGTTTGACTCTAGCCAAGATGTCTCCTTTGAATGCAAGTCACGTCCAGGTATCCGGGGCCGTCCCTATTTAGCGTACGGAATGAGGCGGCGCAGCTTGGCTTTGTCCGCCTTGCTTACGGGTACCGTATCATCGAACATGCGGCGGGAGCGCTTGGACTTCTTGCGCCGCAAGTGGCTGCTCAAGCCCTTCATTCGCAACGCCTTGCCGCCGCCTGAGTAGCGGAAGCGAGCCTTTGCACCTTTGTGTGTCTTTAGTTTCGGCATCTGTTCCTCTTAGGACTATCGACTGACAAGCTCGGCTTTTTCTGACGGCTTGTCGGCTGTCTCCTGTGTTTTGGCAGTTCCTTTGCTTGTAGCTGTACCTGGAGCCAGAATGATGCTGAGCATACGCCCCTCCATAGTGGGGGCCTTCTCCAGTTTGGAGATGCTCTGCAAGCCTTCCGCAACCCTGCGAAGAAGCGAGACACCCAGCTCCGGGTGAGTAATGGACCTTCCCCTGAAGAGGACGGTCACCTTTACTTTGGCTCCGCTGTCCAAGAACTTCCTGATTCTGCGCTCCTTGGCATCCAGATCGTGTTGACCGATGTTGGGCCTGAGCCGCACTTCACGAAGCTCGATTGACCTCTGGGATTTCTTGGCTTCCTTTTCCTTCTTAGCCTGCTCGTAGCGAAAACGCCCGTAGTCCAGCAAGCGACATACGGGAGGGTCTGCGCCGGGCGCAACCTCCACTAAGTCCAGATCCCGCTCCTGGGCTAACGCCATGGCTTCCTGGATTCTCATGATGCCTAGCTGCTGACCCCGTTCGTCTACAACGCGAACGCTGGGTGAGCGTATAGCCCTATTCGCCCGGTACTCTCTAGCTATCCTCAGTCACCTCTCTTTTTCTTTCGAATCGATAGGTGAGGAATATACCACAGCACGGTCAAAGCAGTAAAGGTTTGCGGGTAAGCACGGCCCAAAGTCGGTTGTCCCCTGTCCAGATGGTCCTGTCTTTGTAATTAGGCGCCGTCATCTTCTAATCCATAAACAAAGCAACAAACCGATCAGCCCGCCAACGACTCCCCCAAAGGTACCCACGGCTAAACGATCCAAGCTGACAATCCAGTCCCACACAACTATGAAGACCAACGCGCCTATGATTAATCCCACTATTGCACAAATAAGGGGCTTGGGAACCTTTCCTATCCTGTTCTCCTCTCATCCTGTCGCCGGTGGAGTGGTTCACTCTAGTATACAAGTACAAAAGAATTCTTCCCCAGCTTCACAGTGACCTAGTTCTTCCAAAACGAACACCATCGCTGGATTGCCCTCGGTTCCTCTCAATGACGGAAGAAACGCTCCTTAGACATGGTAAACTCGACACGCACAAGCTAGCCGGACACTCGGGTATTTCGCAGCGGTAAATTCGTAGTTAATGTAAGACCAACTTGCAAATTGGGAGGAACAACATGGAGCTTGGCGCCTTTTCGGTTAGTTTGGCTGTCGAAGACCTAAAGGCTTCCAGAACCTTCTACGAGAAGCTGGGGTTCAAGGTCGTAGCAGGCGAGCCTTCAGATAACTGGCAGATACTAAGGAACGGGAGCTGCACCATAGGTATCTTCCAGGGGATGTTCGAAAAGAACATACTAACTTTCAACCCAGGATGGGATAGCCAGGGCCGAGGCCTTGAAACCTATACAGACGTGCGCGACCTGCAGCGGCAGTTCAAAGCGGAAGGCCTAGAGCTAGAAGTTGAAGCAGACGAATGCAGCACAGGTCCGGCCAGCTTTGTGCTAACCGACCCTGACGGCAATCCAATCCTGGTAGACCAACACGTTTGATGATAAGTGGCAGCCTAGCTATATGCTGATACGGCCTCTTTCATAGACGCCAGGGCCTGCTCCACGGGCATGGAGCCCAGGTCTTCGTTGGAGCGCAGGCGCACGGAGACGCTGTCCGATTGCGCCTCGCGGTCACCGACGATGAGCATGTACGGCACCTTCTTCAGCTGAGCTTCGCGGATCTTGGCGTTCATCCTCTCGTTGCGGTTATCGACATCTACGCGGAGGTCGTTTTGGACGAGGCGCTGCTCCACCTGCTTGGCATACTCCACGTGCCTATCGGCTATAGGTATGACCACGGCCTGGACGGGTGCCAGCCAAACGGGGAATGCGCCGTCATAGTGCTCAATGAGCACGCCCATGAACCTCTCCAGGGAGCCGACCATGGCCCTGTGCACCACTACGGGCCGCTGTCTCGAACTGTCATGGTCTACGTATTCCAGATCGAACCGCTCAGGCAGGGAGAAGTCGAGTTGAATGGTGCCGAGCTGCCATTCGCGGTCGAGAGCATCGGGAACGAAGAAGTCTATCTTGGGGCCGTAGAAAGCGCCCTCGCCGGGGAAGGATTCAAAGGGAAGACCCGTCTCTTCCAGCACGCTGCGCAGCGCCGACTCAGCCCTGTCCCACATCTCATCGGAACCCACTCGCCTCTCCGGCCTCAGGGAGAGGGCGATACGCACGCGATCGAACTTGAACAGAGAGTAGGTCTGCCGGTACATGCGGATAAGCGTGAGCACCTCAGAGGCAATCTGGTCAGGCGTGCAGAAGATATGTGCGTCGTCCTGTGAGAAGGTGCGTACCCTGGTCAAGCCGTGGATAACCCCCGAGCGCTCGTAGCGGTGAAGCCTGCCAAAGTCGGCGATTCGGAGGGGGAGGTCACGGTATGAGTGAAGCCGTGAGGCGTATACCAGGGCGTGGGCGGGGCAGTTCATGGGCTTCACGGCATACTCACGCTCGTCCTGGTGGATGACGTACATGTTCTCGTGGTAGTTCTGGTAGTGGCCTGAGCGCTGCCACAGATCGGTATCGAATATCTGCGGAGTAATCACCTCCTGGTAGCCGTGCTGCTTGTAGAGATCCCTGACGTAGTTCATCAGGGTGTGATAGACCACGGCGCCTTTGGGAAGGAAGAACGGGCTTGCCGGAGCTATGGGGTCAAGGATGAACAGGTCAAGTTCGGAGCCTAGCCGACGATGGTCGCGACGATGGGCTTCTTCAAGCCTGGTCAGGTAAGTATCCAGCTTGTCTCTGGATTCGAAAGCGGTGCCGTAGATGCGCTGCAGCATGGGTCGCTTTTCATCACCGCGCCAGTATGCGCCAGCCACGGAGAGCAGTTTGAACGCCTCAATCTCAGCGGTGGAGTCCACGTGCGACCCGCGGCAGAGGTCTTCAAAGTCGCCGTGCTTGTAAAAGGTTATGGCCTCTCCGGGTGGAAGGTCATCTATGATCTCCAGCTTGAAGGGCTGTTCCTTTACCAGCCCCTTGGCCTGCTCACGTGAAAGCTCACGGCCCGTGAAGGGCAGACCGGCGCGTATGCTCTGCTCCATGCGGTCCTCTATGGCTCCCAGATCCTCTGGAGTAAAGGGTCGCGATATAAGGAAATCATAGTAGAAGCCGTCGCCAGTGGGCGGGCCTATGGCCAACTTGGCCTCGGGGAAAAGCTCCATGACGGCCTCAGCCATGACGTGGGCGGCGGAGTGCCGTAAACGGTAGCGGTAATCGGCTATTTCAGGGGATACGTCTTCAGAACCTACGTTGATTTGTTCCATAAGTCACCTCCGGGTGTGCTAACAATCGGTTGTCGCAGCTATACCCGTGCGGTGACACCGGGGGTGGTTGGCCCCCGGAAGTTACTCCTGTATGAGAATACGTTCTGAAGCATCTTACGCAAAATATATTAAGGGACTCGGCGCAGTGTTAGCAAGGCCTTGCCCGGTGTTCAGCCTCCCTCTAGCCGCTCTACAATCATCTCCACGGATGCACCGACCCGCGCTTCCGTAAAATCGTCGTATTCCCAGTCGGGCACGTGGATTTTGTGGCA
>CAYVEN010000019.1:21758-27137 GCA_964450505.1 uncultured Dehalococcoidia bacterium
CCCAAGCAGCGGCTTGCCACGTTTGGCGTAACCGACCTCAGATACTACGTGGTGACGGAGCCAGCTTATCGCGAGATCGACGACAGCGAAGATGAAGCGGTGGTCAGGGACGGACGGGTCACTGCACAGAAGCCCGATATTGTGACGCCGGGCTATATGCTGAACCTGGAGGGATTCAGCGAAGAGGTGCGGGAGTACATGCGGAACCAGGCAGAGCAGTTCGGCGTCAACAGTCCGGGCATACTGTACAAGTACCGCAACGAACCTGGGGGACTGGAAATTGTCAACGGCCACGTGCGGGCTGTAGCAGAGCGGATAGGCAAAGACCTCGACGAGAGGGGCGTGGAAACGGCGGTGGTTCTCAGCGGCCTGGACGAGCTGTGGGACGTGTCCCTATTCAAGTTCATCTACGACTACACGGCGCAGTCGTCGGAGTCCAACGCCAGAGAGATGGAAGCAATGGGCCTGCTGGACCCGGTGCCGCCTATGGACGTGCCCAGGGGCGCGATACAGAGAATTGAGGAGCTGTTCCAGCAGGTGAAGCAGGGGCAGGACCCCGGCATACTGCACAGGGAGCTGGTGAGGTGGGGGCTGTTTGAGCACTACGAGGCGCGGTTCCTGGGGTTGTTCAGAAAGTAGAAGTCCCATCATGAACTATCAGGACAGCCTACAACTGCTGAAAGACATAGGAATCTGGGCACCCACCAAACCAGGACGGCGCAACAAGACTCTACGCTGTGGCGACGAGCAGGGTCTATGTATTCGCGGGATTTACCTCAATAAGACCGACACAGGTAGAGCCTACTTCACCCTCAACAGTGCCTGTCGGCTGAAAGAGGACACGGATCTTTGGGTGAATCTGCCCCAGCCCCTGGTGGCCGAAATCGACAAGAAGCACCGGAACATCTACCCCGTGAACGGGAAGGAACGGGAAGCACTGCATCAGCTGTTCACGCAACCAATGTAGACAGCTAGCTCAACACATTCAACAGAAGTTGGAGACAGCCAATCAGTGCGCCAAGAACGGCGCCGAACCAGCTTATCCACCTCAGATGCTGCTTTGTTATGCTCAGAAACATGCCCTCCATTGCATGGACATCGTACTGATTGACCCGGTTCTCAATGAGCTTGTCCACTTCGATTCTGTTGCGCAACGCCACTACCCTACCCACCAGCAAGCCGATAAGCGGTTCCCTCAACTTCCTGAGCAGAGGGTTAGGCAAGAAGTTGACGCGCACCACACGCTCCAGGGCGTTACGGAACTCGGGCTCATCCACGTAATCGCGAATGGCGTCCTCAGACAACAGCTCTCTTCCCACCACGGCGCCGATGTTCGCCGCCAGCGCCTCGCGGTGGCGCGGTATAACTCCTGGGGTCAGAGGGAGGCGCCATCCAAATAGATGCTTTGCCCGGAGAGGACGGAAGAGCATCTTGATGGCAATCCTGTTTGTCGCGTAGCCGATGAGAGCGCCGACAATGGGCGGAGTCGTCCAACTCAATACCGTGAGGAAGGTATCCATCGTACAACACCTCTCGTCCTATGGGTTCTAGGGAGCAGCACTTTGAGACTGGCTGCGCCTTCGGCAAAGACGTTTGCGGTAAAGCGGGCCCTGCTCACTATTCTGACCAAGAAGCCACGCCTTAATAGCTTTGTGAAGGAGGTGTCTTGCTACCAAGGCGATTAAACCGCACAAAGCCCTCCCAGCACTTTGGGAGGGCTAATCCCGTGCCTAGCGTTTACCGTGGTATATAACTTCCCCAATATATGATACCTCATGTCAAAATTTCTTGTTCCAAATAGTACGCAGTTGTAGAATTGCAACCCGTAACTATTAAAGACGTTGCCGAGCAACGATTTTGTTGCCGAGCAGCGAGTTTTTTGGAGGTTTGCTATGACGACACAAGAAGCCCACGTCCACGACACACACGAGTGTGACCAGCACGAGCACCACGGCGACGAGGCCGGGCACGAGCACGACACACACGAGTGCGACGAGCACGAGCACCACGCAGCGCACGATGAGCACGAGTGTGACCAGCACGAGCATCACGGCGACGAGGCCGGACACGAGCACGACACGCACGAGTGCGACGAGCACGAGCACCACGGCCACTAGAACCCATTCCAGGGGTAGGACGGGCGCGTTTCTGCCCCGATGAGAACCAGAAACCGGCGCTTGGAGTTTCCTAGGGCGCGGTTTCTCATATGTCTGTTAACTTCCTGGTAGGCAGGTAACAGGCTATGTGTGCTTGCATCTATGTTTGTAATTGGATCGGGAAACTATAGAGTACGCCCGGAGGTGCCGTTGGCTTTGAGGAGTCTCATAAAGAGAGGTTCCGAAATGTTCCGGCGAGCATGTGCACCCCTGTTCATGCCGCCGAGACCCTTACTCGCTGCCCAAGGACACGGAATATACTTTTCGACCTCTTCCGGCAGCGGTAGGTCTGCCGATCACGACCACCATGATCACGGCGATCACGAGGGCCATGACCATGACGACCACGAGGGCCATGACCATGACGACCACGAAGGCCATGATCACGGCGACCACGAAGGCCATGATCACGGCGGGCATGACCACGCCCACGACTTCCGGAGCACCAGTCGCAAGAACCTCATAATTGCTCTGTCGCTGATCTCCACCTACATGCTGGCCGAGGTTGTGGGAGGCGTCCTATCGGGCAGCTTGGCCCTGATAGCCGATGCGGGTCACATGCTCACGGACGCCCTAGCCATTGGGATGGCCCTAGCCGCCATGTGGATTGCCGACAAGCAGGCGTCGGCGGAGCGCACCTTCGGCTACGAGCGCTCAGAGGTACTGGCCGCTATGTTCAACACCATCGCGCTGTGGCTTATCGCGGGATGGATATTCTTCGAGGCGTATCACCGGGCCTTCACGGAGGAAGTGCACGTTGACGGCGTGCCGGTGCTCATCGTTGGCACCGGCGGTCTCCTCATAAACATAGCCGCCGCCTGGGTGCTTCACCGTTCCTCCGGCCACAGCATGAACGTCGAGGGCGCATTCCAGCACGTCCTAGCCGACCTGATGGGTTCCGTGGGAGTCATCATCTCCGCCGTACTCATCATGGCGTTTGATTGGACGCTGGCAGACCCCATCCTCAGCGTTCTGATCGCGCTGCTCATCCTGTGGAGCAGCCGGCACCTGATGGCCACCGTGACCAACGTGCTGCTGGAAGGGACTCCCAAGCACATAGACGCCTACAAGCTCTGCAACGACATTGAAGCCGTGGAAGGCGTCACCCTCATCCACGACGTCCACGTCTGGACCATTACCTCGGGCAGCGAGGCGTTTACTGCACACGTATTGATCGATCCTTCGTACCAGGGGAGCAGAGAGGAGATCCGCACCAAGATCCAGGACATCGCCTACAACGGCTATGGCATCAACCACGTCTCTATTCAACTGGAGCACACGGCATCCGTCTGCCGCGAAGACCACCACGTCGATCATTTGCTGCACACAAGCCGACCCAGCGCGTCTTAGGGGACGGCTGGCAACAGCGCTTCTTGCCGGATGTAGCAATGAGGAAGAAGTACACCCCACAGTCATGGATCCAAAGGCTGCGCTCGGTATTGGGAAGGGACCGAGCCGACATGTCCAGTATGGCGACACTCTCCACCGGAGGAGGCATACCCATCCGCCAGATCAAGCTGGCGCCGGCAGGCCTAGCGTTCTCTGAGGACGTGTCGGGCGCCAAGTGGGTAAAGGAGAGCCTGTCGAACTTCGGGACGGTGCGCGCCATACTGCCCAGCGGCTTTCCGGCGTACGCCCGCCTGTTCCATCCGGCCTACCTGGACGGCGATGTGGAGCAGCCGGTGTCGTGGTCCACGGTGGCCTCTTGGACGGGACGGACTGTCCATCCCCTGATGCAGTTCGAGCGCATTGCCGGTCTCAGCGAAGACCCAAACCACATGTATCCGGACCCGCCGTGGGGCTCGCATCCACGGATTGGATCGATCCCGGAAAGAGAGTGCCGCACACTGGTAGAGACGCTCAGGAGCTTCACCTCAACCCCCGGCAACTGCTTCTTCTGCCTCTGGGAAGGGTACGGCTACTTGGACACCCGCTTATACAGAGCCGGCTCACGGGTGAGAGGCCAGGGACGAGATTACCTGCTGTTCCAAGGCCCCATTGATGCGATCATGGCCTTCCTTGCCGGAGATGGGCCTTTCTGGGGGGACTCGCCGAACATCTGGTGGCCTGAAGACCGGGCCTGGTGCGTGGCAACGGACATAGACCTGTACGACACCTACGTCGGGGGGAACCGGGAGTGCATCAAGGCTGTGCTGAGCAACCCGGACCTGGAGGCGCTTCCCACGACCCTAGACGCTCCGCTGGGGCTACCGTCAGACACCATCAACGCTCCGTAGGACCAACTGCAAACGGTTGGGCCTTACACCTCCTTTCCGACTTGCCGGGCGAGGATTTGTTTCAGACGTTATGTCAACTAGCAAGGCTAAAACGAACCAAAAATTTTTTGGGTGTGAGAAACAAATCCGAAGTCGTCATGGATGCGACCGTTGTAGTTGTGAAGAGCCGGTAGTTTATGGGCAGTGTTCATGGATACAGGATAAGGGGAGGGTGGTGGTGTGGGGAAGGTGTGTGTGGCAGCCCCATTGAAGGGGAAGGGCGCATTCACCCCGGCGTGGTTCGACAGGCTCACCACGAACGGATGCCCGTTTCCGCCCCTGGATGACCCAACCCCGTATCGTGGGTTCCCGACTGCTCGGGAACGACGGTAGGGGGCGGTTCGCAATCGCCCCTACAAGTTCGCAATCGCCCGATCACGCCTTCCCTTCGGTTACGCTTAGGTAAACTCCCCGCGCCACCAGATTGCTTCGCTGCGCTCGCAAACGACGACAGGGGGGCCGTTCATATGGTTCGACAGGCTCACCACGAACGGGGGGGAGTCCACCAGGAACCAGAACTCGGTATCGACTAAAACACCATCATGGTCAAAGAGAATGTATTTCTTCACTCTGCTTGACCGTATACCTCATGCGATTCCAGCAAGGTTGCTTTCCAAACGTGTCTCGATGGGTTGGTCCGCCTCTGGAAACTCGAAGGAGCGACCGGTGATCTTCTCGTAAAGGTAGATGTAGCGTCTTGAGAGCTCGATTACAAGGTCATCCGGAGCCGGTGGCAGGACCTCATCCTCGTAGGGGTTGCAGTTCTCCGTGAACCAGAGCCGGAGGAACTCTTTGTCGACGTTGTCGGGTTCCTGCCCATCCCGCATGCGCTGTTGATAAGAGTCGGCGATCCAGTAGCGACTAGAGTCAGGGGTGTGGATCTCGTCGATGAGAAGAATCTCACCGTTCTCGTCACGGCCCATCTCATATTTGGTATCGACGAGAAC
>CAYVEN010000020.1:0-27067 GCA_964450505.1 uncultured Dehalococcoidia bacterium
GCCACTCCCGCCATCAGGTAGAACCCCAGGTATACAAAGTGGCCCATGCGGTCTTCCATGTCGTCCCCAAAAACCCACAGATAGAGCATGTTGCTGCCGAAGTGGACCAGGCCGCCGTGGATAAACATGGACGAAACCAGCGTCCCCCAAGTAGGAAACGGCGTTGTGATATCCCGTCTGCCTTCCGGAGTAAGCAAGATTTCGAAGGCGCGCCCGGAGGTGAACTCCTCCGGTATCACGCCGAACTTGTAGTAGAAAACGTTGACGTCGCTGCCCAGGAGCAGGGTATAGATAAAGAGCAGGGAGTTGACGCCAATTAGGGAGTAGGTGACATAGGGGCGCTTCTGGCGACCGACGCTATTGGCGAGAGGGATCAAGAGACGCCCGGCATCCCGCTAGCAGGGAACGCGGTAGAAGAGGGGTGGCTGTATGGCGTGAAGCTCTTCGGTATTGAGCTGGTTTATGGAGAGCATGACTCCTCCGAACGCCCTTGTCAGGTAGGGGAGTTCCTGTTCAGGGATGCTGGTCCCCTGCGCGGCTGCCAAAGCCTGCATCTGTTCCTCTGTTATCCGGTTAGGTTGAGTGGTCATAGCGTCCTCAATATGGTTGCTTCAGTTTAGCACATTCTACTGCGGCGGGAACTCTCTCTCCATCTCCGTAAGCGACTGGTCAAGGATCTCGATGATGTCATCCACAATGTCCGTTGTTATGGTGAGGGGAGGGGACAGGGTAATGTTATCGCCGACCCGTATCGCCAGGCCTTTATCGCGGACCAAGTCGGTGAACCGCTTGGCAAACGGCCCGTCGAATCCGCCGGGGTACCGCTCCTTGGTCTTGCGGTCCTTGACAATTTCGATGGCCATGAGCAGACCCAGGCCGCCGCCGACGAATCCCACGGTGGGGTGGTTCTCCTGTAGCACGGATACGGCCTTGTCGTAGAGGTAGCTGCCCACCACGTCGGCGTTGTCCACTACGTTCTCACGCTCCATGATCTCGAGGTTCTTCAAGCCTGCGGCCATAACGGCGGGATGGCCTCCGTAGGTCACACCGTGGTGGAACTGCCCCATCTCGCCTTCAGCGTTGTCGAAGGCGTCCGCGACCCGCTTGGAAGCGACCACTGCCCCCACCGGCAGCTCTCCGCTGGTCAGCGCCTTTGCTATGGTCATGACGTCGGCCTGGACGCCGAAACGCTCCATTCCGAACCACGTGCCCAGCCTGCCGAATCCGCAGATGATCTCATCGGCAATGAGAAGGATGCCGTGCTTGTCGCACAGCTCACGCACCCTGGGCCAGTATTCGGCGGCGGGTATCTGGTTGCCGCTGGGAATCGGCGTCGCGATGAATGCGGCTATGGTGTCGGCGCCCTCTCCCTCTATGATGTTCTCCAGCGACTTCACGCTGAGCATGCAGCAGCTCTGGTTGGTCCGGTCCTGAAAGCCCCAGGGACAGCGGTAGCAGTAGGGCGGGTCTACCTGGATGGCGTTGGGCTGGAACGGCTCGAACATGCCGCGCGTGCGCCGTCCGCGGTTGCCTATGCTCATAGCGGTAGTGGTCGAACCGTGATACTGGCCGCGCCGCGAGATTATCTTCGTCCTAGACTCGTTGCCCGTGATGAACTGGTACTGCCTAGCCAGCTTGGTGGCTATCTCAACGGCCTCGGAGCCGCCGCCGCAGAAGAAGACGCGGTTCAGGTCTCCGGGGGCAAGCTCGGCCACCTTCTTGGCAAGAAGGATGCCCGGCACCGTGCTATAGGCGCCGGAGTTGGCGTAGGCCAGCGTGGTCATCTGCTCGCTCACCGCCTCCGCTATCTCCGGCCAGCGGTGGCCTATGTTCTTGAGGAACAGCCCGGCCATGCCGTCTATGTACTTGCGGCCCTGGATATCGTAGACGTAGTTGCCTTCGCCGCGGGTCATGATGCTGTAGCCGCCGGGAGTCACCAGGTCCGCCATCTGGTGGTTCTGCATCCAGAAGTGCTCCAGCCCCCATTGCACAAGCTGGTCTATCTCATCATCGGAATAGGAGTCCTTTATCCACCACGCCGACTTGCTGCTATCCGGTTGCACCATGACACCCTCCTGACCGCTTGCTGTGTGCGGCTAGTCTAGCACGAAATGGGGACATGCGGGCCAATCGACCGGTCCGAATTGTTTCAAGCGTTATGTCAAGCTGCAAGGCTAAAATCGCTCCCAATTTTGCAAAATATGCGAAAACAATTCCAACCGGCGTCATGGGCGCGGCAATTTTCGGCGCGGGGAGAGCCGGGGGTTGGGGGTGGGTTAAGGTAGCGCTCATGAGTGGATGATACGGGAGGGTGGGGGTGTGGGGAAGGGAGGAATGGCAGGGGACATGGGGGCATAGGAACAATAGGGCAAGACGGGCAGGGGGGGCTGGTAGGCGCGACCGTAGCTTGGGCATTTCACCGTAGTTCGTCGTTCCTGCCGCCCCGCAGGAACGACGAATGGGTGGTGATTGGGTATATGTTCGCTTGGCTGCGTGCGTCGCGGATTCTTCGCTGCGCTCAGAATGACGGTTTGGCGGGGCGGGGGTTGCGGTTAGCGGTTGTTGGCAGGGACTGGTGTAGCATCCAGCGTCTTGGGCTGGCGCACGCGGACCAGGTACACCACGCCAAAGAGCATAAGCAACGTCGCTAGATTAACCACAAAGCCTACTACGAAGTAGACTACCCCGACGATAATGCCCAGCACTGGAACGATTGCCAAGTATGGCCCTTCTAAGTAGCCAAGCAGTTCACCAAGCGTTACCCTGGCATAGTCACTGAGGACCACCACCACCACTAGAATGATTATAGCTTCCTTGCGGAACCGATCTCCGCGCCGGTCGAAGTTGCCGAGCAGCCACACCTTAATCAACACCACAATTAGCGAGACAACCCCACTCACCAACATATTTAGATAAGCAGCCCGCGCGATCGATGTTCCATCGGCTAGAGACCCCTGTATGGGAATAAACAGATATAGAGAGGTGAAGGCGACTAAAAAGAACGCATGGGTGAGGCTGACCCTGGATAGTTGTCGGGCGAACCAGAGGAGTGCAAGGTACTGCGGCAACAAAGCGAATTGGCGGATACCCGCTGCACGTAGACTGCTAACCACCCAAGATTCTTCAGGGTCTGCGATTGCAACTGCGGCGACAATCACGGCTATTGCTGTAGCAACGCCTATGACCGGTATCGCGATGGAGTACCTCCAAAGCGAGGCGAGGAGTTCCCGTTCTAAACGACGGACGCGGAGATAGGAGATTGACAGAAGGAGTAGGCTAACGATTCCTACGACAAGTTGCCCTGCACTGGTAGCCACTTGACTAGCATTGTCAATCGATAGACTACCTACTCGATCACTGAGCAAGAGACTACTGAACAGGAAAAAGGACAACGTGCTTACCACTGCTAATACGGCGGGAATGCCAATGAGCAGCCACAGTTCCCATCGGTAGGTTACGAAGTAGCGCGTCAACTCGGTTCTCCTAGCTCCATCCTGCGTCCCAACTGTTTGCTCACCTTATACTCATCGACCACAAAGACCAAATCGGGAGCTCTACTGGTTGAGGCCTGAGCCCGGAGGGCAGATGAGAAGCTGTGAGGTGGCGATGTCGGGTCTGAACACCACGTAGAAGTTGTCCTCCGCGTCAAGGGCCATGTCGCTGACTCCGGGGATTCCCCAAGCGATCGGCAGTTCTCCCGTGTCTATGACAATTCCCCTTTGCCTGGCCTGCCACCCCGTATCGGAATGTTCCAGCATGCGGAGGGTCTCGCCTAGAAGGTCGGTTTCCCTTACAAGCTCCCAGCCCGTTTCCGATAGAAGAGGCCTGTTGAACCTGTACATCCCGCGGTCGGTGCCCAGCCAGACACGGCCTCGCGAGTCGACCAGCATTTTGTCCAGCCGCGCTTCCAGGGTAGCCGTGCTGAATAGCGACCACTCTCCGGCTTCCCAGGAGGCCACGGTGATGTCCTGGCCCTGGGAAGCGTGCACCGCCCAGAGTCGCTTCTGCACATCGAAGGTCAGGGCCACAGGGTCTGCCCCATTGAAAGAGGGGAGTCTCTGCCAGGCATCTCCATCGTATAGGGAGATGATGCTGACTCCCTCCGAATCGCTGCCCTGGTGGAGCATGGCAACCTGGTCTCCGGAATCGGTCACGATTTCCAGTACTCTGCCAAGGCCCTCCGGGGTTGGAGCCGTCGTGCTTTCAAATGGAGGGACGTCCCGGAGCGTCTCGATAACGCCGTCCGGGTAGGCCAGCCAGAGTCTGCCCGCGCCGCTGGAAGCGGCAGCCACCAGCGACTTTCCTATCAGCGCATCGTCAAGCTCCAGGGAGAACTGTTCCCGGGTATTCCATAGTACGAGCTCCTGGCCTCTGACGGCAGAGCCCGGCACAAAGGAGAGCAGACGGTTGTATACCACCCAGACGCTGCCGTCGGCGTCATTCATCAGCCGCGGCCGGTCGAATGGCTGACCGGGCGAGCTGTGGACCGTGCAGTCGACCTCTTGGAGGATGTCCAGAAAGAATGTCTGCACCTCGCCGGAGACCACCGTCCTGTCGGGAGTGGGGGTTGGCTCCGGTGCGCCGCAGGCGGTGGATAACGTCAGTCCGCAGAGCAGCAGTATCTTGATATAGCGAGACATTGATATATAGGACTAGGCCGCTGCCGCTTCCTCACCGGAGGGTTCGGCAGCCTTGGTGGGGGGCTTGGCAAGCAAGATTATCGACGCTGAGACGAGGAACATGCCCAGCATGACGATATAGGCCGGGAAATACGTGCCCATCACGTCGTAAACCCGTCCCACCGCCACCGGCCCCAGCGCCACGGAAGTTGTAGTGATAGGCATGAGCGTGCCCCGTATGGTGCCCACGAAGTCCCGCCCAAAGTAGTTAGCGGTTACCACTGAGGTCAGCACCGCCTGTCCACCCACGTTTATGCCGTAGACCGCGCCAAAGATGAAGAGTACAGGCGTGATACCCAGGTGAAGCCCGCCGAGAAGAAAGACAAGCCCTATGGCCGCGCCGGTGCTGGAGGCGGCCAGGCAGTAGCGGACGTGGTAACGCTCCACTAAGAAGCCCCAAAGCAGCCGCGCCAGAGAGGCAGCCACGGCATGCGTGGCCAGCACCGCGCCGGCCACGACGATGTTAACCCCTTCGCCGGTGACAAAGTTGAACTCGTGTATCACCACCGATGACACGGGTGCGCCGCCAATGACCTGCGCCAGTAGTATAATCCACAGCGCCCGTGTCCTCAGCGCTTCCTTCAATCGCCAGGACACCGCCGATTCGCGCCCGGCCCGGCTCTGGTAGGTGGCATCCAGCTCTTCCTGGCTCTTTACTCCGTCGGGGAACAGCCCCACGTCCTCCGGTTGACGCACCATGAGGAAGGAGACGGGGAGAAGGAATAGAAGGAATAGGACAGCCATCACTATCCATCCGTTTTCCCATCCCGACGTAGCAATGATTAATGCGATGAACGGGGCGAGCACCGCCCCGGCGGCGGCGTTGCCCATGGTGCTAAACGCCACGGCGCGGCCCCTAAGTCGCACGAACCATTTGACCACGGTTGCCTGCACCACGAGCGCGCCTGCGCCCGTGCCGCCCGCCAGGCCTATGAGGGCGAATACGGCGTAGAACTGCCATATCTCGCTGACCTGTGTAAGCAGTAAAGCGGCAATCCCTCCGATTGCGGCGGAAGCCACCATCAGATAGCGCGGCCCGTATTTGTCAACTACGGTTCCGAATATCGGCGCCAGCGCCGCGGAGACGTAGGTGCGTACAGTGAGCGCTCCCACCAGCGCGGCGACGCTCCAGCCCAGGCTTTCCGACATGGGCTTTATGAAGACGCCGAAGGTGAAGCTCTGCAGGCCTCCTCCGGCGAACGAGCCGAGAAACGCGGCGCCTACTATGACCCAGCCGTAAAAGAACGGTGAGCGATGAGCCAGCCTGTAGCGGAAATCCGGTTTTAATTCCAAGGTAGGGCTATATATATCACAGGGAAGGCGTCCCTGACATGCCAACGGCTACGCCCCGGAAAGCTCCTGGAACAGCTGATGCCATACCTCCTCAGACTCTGCTCCATCTCCGCGGAACACTATTACTCCACTACTATCTATGGCTACCTGCATCGGTATGTACGTGACACTGTACTGTGGCGGCATGGCTGCCGGCGCCTGTGCTACGGGCCAGAGATAGCCTTGTTCATCTCTAAACCTGACTATGGAATCTAGATCGTCACCCATATCTATGTTCACCGCGTAGAGATCCACGGAGTCCTGGTATTCCGGGTAAATATCCTTTAGCAACCGTAACTCGGCGCGGCAATACGGTCACCAAGTGGTGAAGAAGTAGACGATTACGGGACGTCCTTGTTCCGTCAGTTCGGCCAGCCGGACGGACTGGCCCGTGGACACCTCTGTCAGGGTGAAGTCGTGCGCTATATCGCCAACCTGGTTTCCCCCTTTCGTCGGAGGTACAACTATTGGCGTCAGAGCTATAGCCGTAGCCGTTGCATATAAATTCTCCCGAAGTACTACAAGCTCGTGAAGTACCTGATCCTGAAGCGTCAGCGTGGCTGCCGGTGCGGGTGTGGAAATAGGTGTATGGGAAGCAGCAGTTGGAGTTGGCGTATCCGCAGGCGCGGCAGCCGTTGCCGCAGCTCTAGCAGCTACAAGCTCGTGAAGTAGTGTGGGTGTCGGTATGGGAGTAGGTGTGTGGAGGGCAGCAGTTGGAGTTGGCGTATTCACAGGCGCGACCGATGTTGGCGTGGCCGTGGGCGCGACCGGAGTTGGTGTAGCGCTCTCTTCGCTAGCGCAGGCTATACTGAACAGCAAAAGAGGCGCTGCAAGGGCAATGGATCGTTTTTTGATTACGGAGGGAAACATGCCAGCCTGTAGAGGAAATTCGGTTTTACTTCCAAGGTAGGGTTATATATACCACAGGGACGGCGTCCCTGACATGCCAGCGGCTACGCCCTGGAAAGCTCCTGTAATACGCGGCGCCAGGTCTCAGCCGGCTCTACTCCATAACCTCCGCGGAACGTTATTACTCCGTCCCTACCTATGGCTAGCTTGTCTGGCTGCCCCAAGACATTGTACTGCGGAAGCATGCCAGCAGGCGCCTGCGCCACAGGCCAAGGGTAGCCTTGCCCATCTCTATATCTGACCAGGGAACTCAAAGCTTCACCCAGATCTATGTTCACCGCGTAGAAATCCACGGAGTCTTGGTATTCCGGGTAAACATCCTTTAGCAACCGTAACTCGGCGCGGCAAGTCGGTCACCAAGTGGTGAAGAAGTAGAGGACTACAGGGCGTCCCTGTTCGGTTAGTTGGGCCAACTGAACAGGCTGGCCGGTGGATATCTCGGTCAGGGTGAAGTCAGGGGCCATGTTGCCAACCCGGTTTCCCGTTTCCGCCTGAGGTGCAGCAGTTGGTGTCGGCGTGTTGGTAGGAGGAGGAGGTGGTGGTGTAGGGGTTGGAGTCGCCGCTGCAGCAGGCGCGGTAACGGTGGGCGTTGGAGTAGGCGTTATCCTTGGCCCTGGCTGATTGGATGGCGCGCTAGTAGGAGTCGCTGTTGGTTGCGCAGACGGCGGGGAAGGTTCGGACGTTGGCGCGGCTGTGGGCGCAGCCGAGGTTGGCGTGTTTGTAGGAATCGATGGGAACGGAGTAACGATTGGAGTCGGCGTATCCGCCGGCGCGACCGATGTTGGCGCATCCGCCGGCGTGGCCGTGGGCGCGACTGGAGTCGGCGTAGCGCCCTCTTCAGTAGCACAGGCCATGCTTAACAGCAAAAGAGGCGCTGCCAGGGCAATAAATCTCTTTTTGATTCCGTAGAAGAACATGGACTCTATTATATAAGCCTATACGTAAAACAAAAGCGGGTTGGATGTACCTTTGCATATCATAATGCAACTATGGTCAAGCGGCGTATCTCTTAAGCGCGTCATAAGCGGCGTTGATCTCCTTCATGCGCCGCTCCGCCACTTCACGGAACTCGGGAGCCATGTGGGTCACTTTGTCCGGGTGGTACTGCCGCACTAACTCGCGGTATCTGGAAACAATTTCGTCCTTGGAAGCGCCGCGCCGCACTCCCAGCACTTCAAACGGTGATCTCACATACCCGTACTGCGAGCCGGTTGCCCGCCCGCCGCGGGATTGCCAGTAGCCTTTGCCCTGGGAGCCGCGCTGGCCAGCGTCCATTTTAGGCCGCATTGCAGAGCGCACTATCAGCCTCAACAGGATGAAGCCGACCCAGATGAGTATAGGTAAAAGCAGCTTAATTTGGTCTCTCCTTAGGACTCGCAGCAACCCTATAAACTGATTGTACCACCACCGGAGCCATCCGTCTTGGGAGTGCACAATGGAGGGGCAAATGTCAAGAAATAGAAGGAACAATTTAACATGAATCTTTGCGATTTTTAATGTTGACATACCACCATTGACACCGCTAAGGTCTGAATCACGGTAGTTGCCCCACGAGAACAAAATTAAAGGCTGAAAGCCGTCGGTCGGCTGCTTCAGTCTTAGCGCAAATTCTTCCGGTAAATGGGTTCAAACCCACCGAGAAGACGTCTTAATTCTTAGATCTATCGCCACACAGGTGTATCTTTCTGTTACGTGGGGTTGGTCAAAGCATTCAACCCAAGCCGTGCATATGCTTTGCCTTGAATCTGCGGTAGAGGCTTGCATCAGCGCCAAGTTACACCTGACAAGAGTTTGACTGGGGGTATTGTAACTTTGAGAACTAATGCTACATCATTGTTACTTTTGAGCGACGGAGTAATCAAGCTTGATGGAGGGTGTGTTTTTGGCCCCGTTCCCAAGGTGGAGTGGGAATTGAAGAAGTCGCCTGATCGCAGAAATCGCATCACCATGGGTTTGAACTGCCTGCTTGTCAAGAACGGAGACAAGTGCATCCTGATTGACACCGGGGTAGGCACCAAAGAATCCGAGATGACAAAGGACAGGTTCGGCCTCAGCACCAGCCGGCTGGCTCGGAACTTTAGGAATCATGGCGTAAGCCCCAAAGAGGTCACCGGGGTTATCCTCACCCACCTCCAATTCGACCATAGCGGAGGGAGCACACGGCTGGATCGCTCCGGTACACCCGTGCCCACCTTTCCCAACGCTACGTACTATGTCCAGAGCGCGGCCTGGAAAGAAGCCAACAATCCCAATGAACGGACCAAGGACTCCTTCCATGAGGACGACTTCCTGCCCCTGGAAGAACGCGATCAGATCTGCCTACTTGATGGTGACGAGGAGGTTGCGCCAGGAGTCCGCGTCAAGCTGACGGACGGTCCCGCACCCGGTCATCAGATAGTGCTGGTGAACTACGGTGGGGAAAGGGTTGCCTTCATGGGCGACCTAGTGCCGACATCCCATCACTTGGACCTGACCTGTATAGCCTCGCTTGACTACGACCCGGAAGGCACGCTGGCGAAGAAACGCGCTATCCTGGAAGAGGCCGAAAGGAGCGGATGGCTGATGGTTTTCAGCCATGGCTACTATCAGCGCGCGGGATACCTGGAGCGCCGCAACGGTCACTACAGCTTCCGCGCCGTGGAACTGTAGAAAGCTATACTCCCCAGCCATGGGGAATCCGACATCTGCTCAACAGCGGACAATGGCTCAGGCAAGCCTAGCCCAGACCGTGCTGCCGTTCAGTCGCTCCAGCACAACGGGGGCAATCCTATTGCGGAGGGGTTCGCGGGAGGCCGTGGCAACCCGTACGTAATTGGCCGTAAGGCCTGACCACACTTGGGTATTCCCCAAAGGCTTGCCGCTCTCCCAGAGCACCGTGCTCCTGGTTCCCAGAAGGCTCTTCCTGTACGATTCAGCCTGCCGTTTCGCTAGGTCAAGCATCATCTCCATGCGCTGCCGTATCTCCTTAGAGTCTACTTTGGGCTTGAGATAAGCAGCGGTAGTACCCGGCCGGGTAGAGTAGGGGAATACATGGATGGCGGCAAAGCCCACCTGGCCGCACAAGTCGTAGGTGTCCTGGAACTGCTCCACCGTCTCGCCAGGGAAGCCGACTATGACGTCGGCGGTCACGGCGGCATGGGGAACGGCTTTCCTTACCATGCGCACCGCTTCCAGGTAGCGCCCCGGCGAATAGCGGCGGCGCATTTGCTTCAGCACAGGCTCCGAACCGCTCTGCAATGGCAGGTGGAAATGGGGACAGAGCCGCTCGTCCTGCCACAGCTCCAACAGCTCATCCGTGATCTCTTGAGGCTGCAACGAGGATACCCTGAGCCTGGGTATCGCGGTCTCATCCAGTATGCGGCGCAGCATACCGGTAAGCGATGCGCCAGGTATGTCGAAACCGTAGGAGCCCAATTGCGTGCCTGTGAGCACCACTTCCTTGTAGCCTCGCTCTACAAGATCGTTGACCTGAGACACCAGGGTATGCGGCGGAATGCTGCGTTCCCGGCCTCGCACCTTGGGGACTATGCAGTAGGCGCACACCTGGTTGCATCCCTCTTGTATCTTGATCATGGCGCGAGAGAGCAGGACGGGGGTTCGTTCTTCGTCTATGGTGTCTAGACCGGGACTGTCCGCTCCGTGGAAGTCAAGGAGTTGACTGACTTCCTCCACCAGAGCGTCCTTCTGGGTGTTTCCCAAGACGATATCCACCGCTTCTAGCCGGTCGAGTTCTTGCGGCGCGCGCTGGGCATAGCAGCCGGTGGCAACAACCAGCGAACCAGGGTTGAGACGCTTTGCCCGACGCAGGGCTTGGCGCGCCTTGCCGTCGGCGACGTGTGTCACCGTGCAGGTGTTGACTACGTGAACGGAGGCTTCGTCCGGCTTGCTGCTAAGGCCGTAGCCCGCTTCCAGAAAACGCCGTGACATGGCCTGCGTGTCCGCCTCGTTCAGCTTGCAGCCGTGCGTCTCTATGTAGACCGTGGGCGTGTCCATGGTCAATCTATACTAACACGCCGAGGATCAAGCCAACGCTTCCTTCCTCAGCGGAGGCTTGGCCAGCAGTATGATAACCACTCCGACCCAGAAGAGGCCTATCATCACCGTGAACGGCATCCGATAGCTCCCCGTGGCATCGAAGCCGATGCTGACCAGCAGAGGTCCTATGGCTCCTGCCCCCGCGGTGACCGGCGTGACCACTCCGCGTATGGTGCCGGCGTAGTCCCGCCCGAAGTAGTTGGCGAAGATAATCGAGTTGCTCACCGCGTGCCCAGCTATGCTCATGCCGTATACGGCGGCAAAGACAAAGAACTGCGCCGTAGTGCTGGCCGTGAGCAGGATGATCAGCGCCGTAGACGATCCCAGGTAAACCGCGGCCACAACGAACCTGACGGGGACCCTCTCCAACACCAGTCCCCAGATTGGCCTGATGCTGAGAGCAAAGCCGGCATGGGTGGTGAGCACTGCCGTCGCTATGAACTCCGAGTAGCCCTGGTCAAGGACGTAGCTAATCTCGTGAAGGATCACCGACGAGATAGAGAGGCTCCCCAACACAAACCCCACAATGAGGAGCCAAAAAGCGCTGGTGCGCATCACTTCCTTCAACCGCCAGGAATACGCCGACTCCAAGCCGCCCCGCCGCTGGTAGGCGGCGTCGACCTCTGCTTCGCTCTTTGCCCCGTCGGGGAGCAGGCCAAGGTCTTCCGGCTGTCTGGCCATGAAGAAGGAGACCGGCAGCAAGATAATGGCAAACAATGCGCCCATGACAAGCCACCCCGCCTGCCAGCTGTAGTTGAATACAATGAAGGCTATGATGGGAGCCAGGATCAAACCGGGCGCGGCGCCGCCCATGGTGGTGAAAGCCATCGCTCTGCCCCGCATCCGGACGAACCACTTCACCACGGTGGCGCCCGTGACCACTCCGCCCAGTCCAGCGCCGCCCGACATGCCGATGAAGGCGAATATGGCGTAGAACTGCCATATCTCCGTGACGCGGCTGAGCAGCACGGCCGCGACGCCTCCAACTACGGCCGCAGCCACCATTAGAAAGCGAGGCCCGTACTTGTCGACCATAGGCCCGAAGATCGGCGCCAGGGAGGCAGCGGTTATCAAGCGGAAGGTGAGTGCGCCGGTCAGGACCGTACGCGACCATCCCAGGTCTTCGCTCATTGGCTGGAGGAACACGCTGAACGTGAAGCTCTGCAGTCCCCCGCCGATGAAGGTGCCCAAGAAGGCGCCCACCACTATGATCCAGCCGTAGTAGAAGGGCACTCGGTGCGCCAGTCTCCGGCGCATATCCCTGTTTGCTAGGGTGGCCCCTCCCGGCGGTTGAGGTTCCATCTTCCCATCAGAGGTCAGCCTATGCGTCCTCCGCTAGGTCTTCCACCAGTCTGACCAGCGTCCGCACTGGAAAGCCGGTGTGCCCCTTCACCGTGTAGCCCGACACGCTGAGGGTGCGGGCCACCGCCGCGATGTCCAGGTGCACCCAGGGCACGTCGCCTGCGAACTCACGGATAAAGTAGCCACCGGCAATGGTGCCCGCCGGCTGCCCCCCGGAGTTTTTTATGTCGGCGATGTCGCTCACTATCTGGTCGCGGTACTCCTCCCACATCGGGAGCTGCCAGAAACGCTCGCCCGTCGCCTCTCCGGCCTTGATGGTGCTGTCTATCAGCGCCTGGTCGTTGCCCATGATGGCGGCGGCCAGGGCGCCCAGCGCCACTCTGGCCGCTCCGGTGAGCGTGGCCACGTCCACTATCCGGTTCTGGTTGTGTTGACGGGCGTAGGTCAGGGCATCGGATAGCACCATGCGCCCCTCGGCGTCGGTGCTGATGATTTCGAACGTCTTGCCAGACATGGTGCGCACTACGTCGCCGGGATGGAAGGCGGAGCCGCCCAACATATTTTCCGTGGCCGGCACCAGCCCCATAACGTTGATCTTGGGCTTAACCTGGGCTATTGCCCGCATTGCCCCTATGACCGAAGCGCCACCCGCCATGTCGCCTTTCATTGCGCCCATACCCTCGGCGGCCTTGATGGAGATGCCCCCGGAGTCGAAGGTGATCCCCTTGCCGCAGAGAGCTATGTTGTTCGACTCGTTGTCCGGGTCGCCGTTGTAGCGCATTATGATGAACCTGGGCGGCCTGTTGCTTCCCGACGCCACCGCCAGCAGCCCGCCCATGCCCAGCTGCTCTATCTGCTCGCGGTCCAGCACGTCGAAGTCCAGTCCCACCGCGTCGGCCATGGCGCTCGCCCTATCGGCCAGCTCAGTGGGGGTCAGTACGTTGGCCGGCTCGTTGCCGAGGTCGCGGGCGAAGTTCGTCGCCTCGGCAAGGATGCGACCCTTGTCGATGCCCGCCTGAATCTCGGCAACCTTGTCCGCGTCGCGCTCCACGACGACCATCTCCTCGATTTCGGAAGGGTCGGTGTTCATTGTCTTGTACTTGTCGAACTTGTGCAGGCCCATGAGGGCGCCCTCCGCAACGGCCTGGCCAGAGGTTTGCGGGTCCATACCGCCTATGCCTGCCCCATGGGCTATGGTGGCCGCTTCCTTCACGTTTAGGCGGCGCACAAAGCGGCTTGCCGTGCCCATGACCTGTCGCACCACCTCCGCCGAGAACTTGTCCCGCCTGCCCAGGCCCGCCACGACGATGCGGTCGGCGGGCATCTTGCCCAGGGTGTGGATCAGGGTCATTTCACTCTTCTTGCCCTTGATTTCGCCTTCATCAATCAGCTTGGAGATGGCGCCGTCCAGGGCGGCATCGACCGCTCCGGTGGCTCCTTCAGGGCTGGTTACTCCCTGGAACAGGTTGACTATCAGCGCTCCCGTCTCAATGGAAGCTACGTCTCCATGTACTGCTTTGATCTCCATGGTCCCTCCTTGTGTTGTATGTGCTCGCAGGGCAAGCGATGGTGGAATTTGGGTCGCTTGCCAGTACTCCTGTTGCAATCAGCTTTACTGGCTTGGATCAGCCATGGCGCTGGGAACCACGCGGGGCATTGTATTCGAGATACCGCGCAGGGTCTAGCTCTGCATGTGCGGAGGCCATCGCTATTTGCTAAGATTCGACTCAAAGCATGTTCGGGAGGTGCGCCGAGTTGGTCAAGAGAAACGACGAGGAAGAGGAGACTGAAGACAAGGATAGCCCCAGTGTACTGGATAGAGTAGGGGCTGCGGCAGGCGCTGCCAGGGAGAGTGTGCGGCGTTCCGCCGAGGTAATGACCGGCGCGGACATACGCAGGTTCGAAGAGTTCACGGAGGCGGCCACAACGGCGGTCATTGGCGTACACCAAGATCAGGCCGAACTGCGAGAGCAGCTTGCCGACAAGGAACAATCAATCCACGCCTTGCAGCAAAACCAAGCCGCGCTGAGGGACGACGTAGCGCGGATGAAATACACTTTGGTCGTCGCGTGGGGCATCGCAGCTGCTATATCCGTTGCGGCGCTGGCCGTGGGCATCGTCGCTCTGCTCGCCTAAGGCCGCATCTATGGGATACGAACAGCTTGTAACGCTTGCAGAGTCATATCCACCTCAGAAGAGGGAATTGCTTCACGAGATGGCCCAGGAGTACCGGAGCCGTGACGAGCGGCAGATCCTGGACGTAGCTGCGTTGGCCGCCGACGTGCCGCTCGACAGGGTAACTAACCTCGGCCTTGAACCCGAACCCGACCAACAGCTACTAGAGGCCATCCAACTCAGTGGAGTTAGTATAGAGACGCTTGCAGGATCACCTGCGCAACAAAGCGGCACTCTGTCCACCATCAAAGGGAAATATTTCGAAGTCCTGGTGCGCGACCGTCTCAACGCTGGAGAGCGTCTTGGTGAACTGCAGTTGGAGCCCGGACAGGTCGCCAGCCTAGCTGAGTCATCGTCGCAGCCGGGATGGGACTTGAGAATAGAGAACGCGGATGGATCCGTAGCTGAGGAGATTCAACTCAAGGCCACAGAGTCCATGTCTTACGTCAAGGAGGCTCTTGAACGATACCCTGACATCCGAGTCGCCGCGCCCTCGGAGATCGATGGTGCGACCAGACGAAATCCTCAACACAGGTATCTCCAATGAACAACTAGAGAGCGTGGCGAAGGCACAACTTGACGAGCTTGGCGAGGGTGCAGCCCAAGACCTTCTCGATACAGGTGCAGAAGTGGCCCTCGACTCCATTCCTTTTGTGGGCATCGCTATGACTGGGGTCATGGAAGGGAGGAATCTCCTTATGGGACGCTCCACCTTCCGCGAGTCGCTGCGCAGGGGAACGAAACGAATCGGCAAAGCCACGGTATACGATTCCATAGGGACGCTTCTGGGATCCACCGGCGTCGCCATTCCGGCGGTCATAGGGCTGAGAACCGCCGAGGCACGCGTATCGGCCCGGATTGGTCTGGGTGACCAGTTGGAGGCTAGGGCAGGGGAGTTGAGGCGGCTCAGGGACGGACAGTAGGCCCGGGCTCCGGTCGGAGTTCACCACTATGGGGAGCATATCCCATGCCCTCTATTGCAGATGTACTCCGAGATAAAGTATGATATATGAAATATGTATTTCATATGAGGTTGGTATGAGAATATCTGAACGAGGACAAATTACCATTCCCAAGCGGTTCAGACACCGCTACGGCATGAACAAGGATGTCGAAGTCGAGATTACGCCAACCGAGCACGGCCTGCTCATCCAGAAGCGGACAGCAGCCAAGCATCCGGTCGAGAGGGTCAGCGGTATTCTTGACAGTGTAGTAGACATTGACCAATACATTGAGGAGATCCGGGGAAGATGATTACGTCGGTCGATACGAATGTCCTGTTGGACGTATTCGTATCCGATACGCCTCATCACTCTCAATCCCAGGAGTGGCTTATCAGAGCCTACGATAGAGGCGCCATTGTGGTCTGTGACGTGGTCTATGCGGAGCTCGTTCCCGCCTTTGGCAATCGCTCATCACTGGATAGAGCGTTGCAGGAAATCAATGCAGAGGTCTCTCCAATCAACACGACTATCGCGTATGAAGCGGGTCTACGCTGGTCACGATACCGACAGGCGGGCGGATCGAGAGAACGAATCATTTCTGACTTCCTAATCGGCGCCCACGCTATAGCCAGCGCCAACACATTTCTGACCAGGGACCGGGGGTTCTACACTACCTATTTCCCCGAGCTGCAGGCAAGCCAACGCCTCCCTGGAGACCATCCAGGCGTTGGGAAGTGAGTAGCCACCGGTGGAAGGAAAGTTCACCCCGGACGAAATAAATGAGGCGTGACCAAGCGCGGGTCACCCTCCATTTCAATATTCCCCCATCAAGGGGGAAGAGGTTTGCAAGGGTCTTGGAAGCGGGTAGGGTATGGCCTGCTAGCTATGCCTCTACCCGCACCATAACTACGTCCATCCCGTAATATTTATGGTGTCTCACCGATGAAGCGTAGTGTCTGAGCAGCCGGAAGGATACCTCCCTGTCGTCCACGCTCTCTTCCTCGTCGTCCAGGTAGGCAAGGCGGTCTCCCAGATTCTGCTCGTCTTCCAGCACGGATACGAACTCCAGCTCCACCGCTCTACCATCCGGACGCGCCACTACCAGCAGGCGGGGAGTCCTACCTGTTGCCTCGTCCGCCTTGTATTCGTTGGCTGGCTGGAGCAGGCTCGACAACGTCTCCTCGCCTGCCGAACGCAGACGCTGCGCCGATGCCTCATCCCATCCCATCTGCTCCGCAATATCCCGCATGAATCCGTCGATTTGGGTCAGATCCGCAAGGTCAAGCCTGGTGTCCAACCGCTTTGGACGCGCTCTCGTAAGATTCAGGAAGACGGTGAGTGCAATAGCGGTTGCCGCACCCACAGTTATGCCGTTGCCGAGCAGCGCGCCCCACGGGCGCCCTAGTAGCGACTCGACGATGTTGTGCTGCAACAGCCCCGCACCTACCGCAAATGACAGACCCACCAAGCGATTTCTCAAGGTCAAGCCCATCCCGGATGATGGTCTGCAGTCCCTCCACGAAGAATATGCCCAAAGCAAGCAGCAGGAACGCGCCCATCACAGGGCTCGGTATGGTCAGCAGCGCGCCTGTCAGCTTGGGCAGCAACGCCATTACCACCAGCATGACCGCTATGGCGTATCCCACATATCGAGATGCAATTCCGGTCATGTTCACTGTCGACGCCGTAAACGACGAATAGGAGGATGCGGGAGGCGTTCCCGCAAGCCCCGACAGCAAAATGCCAGCGCCGTTGGCGTAGATCGACCCTTGCAGCAGCCGGAAGTCGGTTGATCTCGGTCGACGCCGCGCCGTCCGCTGAATCACCACGTTGTCGCCTATGCCCTTGATTGCCTGCACCAAGGTTACAATCAGGAACATTGGCAGCAGCGCCCAGAACCCAGCGCTCGGCCTCAACTCCAATCCTTCAAAACCGACCTGCGGGATGCCGGCCCACGGCGCCGAGTACAACCGCTCCAGTTCGTAAACTCCCAGCAGCGCCGCCACGATGCAGCCTGAAACGAATCCGATCAGCATTGACCAGGGACGCAGTCGCCGGGGAGCGCGCATCACGAGCGCGGTGGATACAACCAGTGTCACCACGGCCACCAGCGGCCCCGCGAACAACGGTGAGCCCGCGGGCACTTCGTCGAAGCGGTCCAGGCAGAACGGTAGTATGGATACCGCTATGAGCATCAGCACAGTACCGGATACGACCGGGGTTATGATGCGCCGCAACTGCGGAAGCCAGGTAGCCACCGCAAAGAAGAAGAGCGCGGACACCAGCATCAGGCTCGCCAGCATCGCCGGCCCGCCCTCGGCCAGAGCAAGCACAGCCAGCGCGATGTAGTTTGGCGTAACACCGGTGACCACCATGTGGCCTGATCCCAGTCGACCTATGCGAGAGGCCTGCAGCGCGGTGACTATCGCCATAATCACCAGAGCTGCGAACATCGCCCAAGCCAGATATTCGTCGTCCTGGTTCGCGGCAAGAGCAGTGACTACGATTACGGAAATTGCCGGCGGCAGCACCAGCATGATGCCCTGGATACCGACGACAAAGGACGCCAGTATCGAACATCGCTCCTCCGGCTCGTGGCGAATACGGTCGTTGCTATGCATCGTTACGGGAAGCGTGCTCTGCTATGGACTCCAGGAGGTCGACGTATCGCTGGCCGTGGGGGGTAAACCTGATGCGGCGCGACGTTTCGCCGGTGCGTTCCAGGTGTATGAACAGGTGCTGCACCGGGAAGTAGGTAGGCGCTTTATCCGCCCACTCAACTACGGTCAGTCCTTCCCCTTCTAGGTAGTCATCCAGTCCAAGGTCCTCCACCTCTTTGAGCGCATCAAGCCTGTAGAGGTCGACGTGGTACAGGGTAAGGCGTCCGTGGTGCTCGTTGGCCAGAATGAAGGTCGGGCTGCGAACGGGTCCGCGGATATCCAGGCCAAGGGCAATGCCCTGGGTCAGACAGGTCTTGCCCGCACCGAGATTGCCCTCTAGGAGTATGACGTCGCCTCTCGCAGCGCGGCGACCCAGCGCCTCTCCCAATTCCTGCGTCTCCTGCGGAGAATGCGTGTCTACTATCATCTACGCAAGTGGTCCCAGCCGGAATCTATGTCCACTATAGGGCTTCCATTGTCATCATAGACGGTTACCTCTACCGCTTCACCAACAATGACTTCACCAATGATGGAAACGGACGGTAGGCGTTTCTTTATACGTTGAGCCACATGGTTGGAAGCAGTGAAGAGCAGTTCGTACTCTTCACCTCCGGCAAGAGCCAGTTTAAGAGCGTCGCCGGGGAGAGTTTCCCTAAGAGCGGGGTGAATGGCAATATCCTTAGAGAAGATGCGGGCGGCCGTACCGCTGGCAAGCATCATCTTCTCAAGGTCGTTCACCAGACCGTCGCTGACGTCCATTGCGGCACGCACTCCTTCCTCCAGAAGAACGCGGCCTTCCTGCAGCCTGGGTAGGGGATGACGGTGCGCCTGAACAAGCTGCCGCGCGGCATCCGAATCCACCTCGGAATAGCGCATCATCAGCTCCAGCCCGCCGCGGGACAATCCCAGAGGGCCCGTAACCGCTATTACATCGCCGGGTACTGCTGTGGAGCGCAACATGGGTTGCCCGCAGACCAGGCCATTCAGGGCAATTGTAATGAAGAAGAACGGCGAGGAAACAATGTCCCCACCGGCAATGACCGCCCCATAGGTCTTGCAAGACTGAACAACGCCTTGAAACGCAGCTTCAACCTCTTCAACCAAAATGCTGTCCGGCAGGCCAAGAGTGACCAGTACATAGGTGGGGGAGCCCCCCATGGCAGCTATGTCGCTGAGGTTGGAGGTCATGGCCTTCCACCCCACGTCCTGCCAGGGAGTGGTGCTCCTGGTGAAATGGACCTCCTCCACCATGGTATCCGTAGTGGAGAGCTCGATCAGGCCCGCGCTATCAATGCGCCAAGCGGCGGCATCGTCGCCAATACCGGCGACAAGGGTAAAGGCTTGGTCGCGAGAAGAAGCGACTCCCTCCTGCTTAGCCATTGCTTCCAGACGGCGGATAAGCCCAAACTCTCCAATCTTGCTCAAGTCCATGGACTGATTATAGCAATGGTTGGAATCCTACGGCGTCTACGGTTGAAAGTGTGAGAGCGTACTGGCAGAATGGCCTCATATTAGACGTGGAGGGAAGTCGAAATGCCAATTATCAAGATGGAACTGTGGCCCGGCAGGACAAAGGAGCAAAAGGCCAAGCTGGCCAAAGCATTCACGGAGTCGGTGGAAGAGGTCCTTGGCACTCCGCCGGAACGAACCATAGTCCTCTTTGAAGAGGTATCAAAGGACGACTGGGCGCAGGCAGGGAAGCTGGCGTCAGAGTCTTGAGGGCGGCACAAGGGCGGACAGCAGGCAACACTATTGCATTTGCATATTGCAGCGCTATATTGACAGTGCTCAGATGTAATGGTACAGTCCGTGCACTCACGGGGTGCAGGCCTAGTGGGGCCCGCTAGCTCAACTGGCAGAGCAACTGACTCTTAATCAGTAGGTTCTCGGTTCGAGTCCGAGGCGGGTCACAGTCTAGCCAATCTGATGACTGTGTCAGCAGAGAATGGGGAAGTGTCGGAATTGGCAGACGAGCATGACTTAGGATCATGTGCCGAAAGGCGTAGGAGTTCGAGTCTCCTCTTCCCCACTTGGTTCGAAGTCCTGGGCGGGTGCAACTATATTATCCGTGAGTGAGGAGGAGTCGTGGCACCACTCCTTGAAGTAAAAAACCTGGTAACGCAATTCTTTACAATGGAAGGGGTCGTCAAGGCAGTTGACGACATCTCTTACGACCTGGAGCCCGGCGAAACGCTGGGACTGGTCGGCGAGAGCGGATGCGGGAAAAGCGTCAGTGCACTGTCAGTGATGCGCCTCATCCCATGGCCCCCCGGCAAGGTGGTGAGCGGTGAAGTCATCTTTGAAGGTGAAGACCTGCTCAAGATAGACGCCGACGAGATGCGGTCCATACGAGGCAAGGAGATCGCTATGGTCTTCCAGGAGCCTATGACGTCTCTGAACCCCGTCCTGACAATAGGCCGGCAGTTGACGGAGACAATGGAGTTGCACCTGAACCTCGATAAGCAAGGAGCGCAACAGAGGGCGGTAGACCTCCTGCAAATGGTTGGCATTCCCGACCCGGATAGGCGCTTGGCCCAGTACCCCCACCAGTTCAGCGGCGGCATGCGTCAGAGGGTGATGATTGCCATGGCTCTGAGCTGCAATCCCAGGCTTCTGATTGCAGACGAGCCCACGACTGCGCTGGACGTGACCATCCAAGCCCAGATTCTGGAGTTGATGAAGAGCCTTTGCCGTGAGTTTGGCACGGCGCTGATAGTGATCACCCACAACTTGGGGGTAGTTGCCCGCTACGCAGACCGGGTAAACGTTATGTACGCGGGCAAGATCATAGAAAAAGGGACTTCGGAGGAGATATACCACCAGCCGAAACACCCGTATACCCTTGGTTTGCTTCAGTCGGTACCTAGGCTGGACGAGCCACGTAGGGTGAAGCTGGAGCCAATCGAGGGCCAGCCACCCGACCTTATAAACCTGCCACCCGGATGCAGCTTCCGCTCCAGGTGCCGTTACTCGGTAGACAAATGTGAAGTTGATGTCCCTCCGTTGGAAGTGTACGACTCCAACGGTCATGTTGCTGCCTGCTGGGAAGCGCACAACATAGAAAGGCGTGTAGCTGAAGCTAGGGCCTAGGAGGGGAATATGGTAGAGCAGAGAGAACAAACGCAAACCCAGACCGCATCACAAGACGACGTACTCGTTTCAGTACAAGATCTGCAGATGTACTTCCCTGTGCGGTCCGGGATCATCTTCCAGAGGAAGATAGCGGATATCAAAGCCGTGGACGGCGTGTCCTTCGAAATAAAAAGAGGCGAGACGCTGGGCTTGGTGGGTGAGAGCGGCTGCGGCAAGACAACTACGGGACGCTGTATATTGCAGCTTTACAAGCCAACAGCGGGCAATGTGCTGTTTGAAGGACAGGACCTCACCACTCTAAAGGGTGGCCAGTTGCGACGGTTCCGTCGGCGAATGCAGATGATCTTCCAAGACCCGTACAGCTCGCTGGACCCGCGCCAGAACGCGGGGAGCATCATTGGCGAGCCCCTGATTGTCCACAAGATGACAAACAGCAGAGGCGAATACCGGGAACAGGTGTCTGAACTGCTATCGGTGGTCGGTCTGAACCCCAGTATGGCCAACCGGTTCCCTCACGAATTCAGCGGAGGCCAGCGTCAGAGGATAGGCGTGGCCAGGGCGCTGGCGGTGCGTCCCAGCCTGATAGTGTGCGATGAGCCGGTATCCGCGCTGGACGTATCCATTCAGGCCCAGGTGATCAACCTGCTGGAGGACCTGCAGGAGCAGTTCAACCTCACATACCTATTCATAGCCCACGACCTTTCCGTGGTGCGTCACATCAGCGACCGCATAGCGGTGATGTACCTGGGTAAGATTATGGAACTGGCTGATAGGCTGGAGCTCTACGAGAACCCGCTCCATCCTTACACCAAGGCGTTGCTTTCGGCAGTGCCCATACCCGATCCGGTGATCGAGTCTCAGCGTGAGCGCATCATTCTGACCGGCGACGTGCCGAGCCCGCTGAGGCCGCCTCCAGGATGTGTATTCCATACCCGCTGTCCCATAGCCATAGACGAGTGCTCCCAGGTGGTGCCGGAGCTAAGGAACGTGGGCAACGAGCACTGGGTATCCTGCATCAGGGTCTAGACCCAGAACAGCTAAGGATGAGAGGCCCTCAGACTTAATCTGAGGGCCTCTCTTTGCTTGTGGCGCAAGATGCCGCATGCTAGCATGAATTCAACATGGAACCGGATTTCATCCGAAATTTCTGCATAATCGCGCACGTTGACCACGGCAAGTCCACACTGGCGGACCGGCTGCTGGAGGTTACACGCACCGTCTCAGACCGCGAGATGATGGACCAGTTCCTCGACCAGATGGACCTGGAACGGGAGCGCGGGATCACAATCAAGGCACAAGCGGTGCGCCTCATGTACCGGCACAGCGACGGCAATGAGTATCAACTGAACCTGATAGACACCCCGGGACACGTGGATTTCAGCTATGAGGTGTCACGCAGCCTGCGCGCCTGTGAAGGAGCCTTGCTGGTCGTAGACGCCAGCCAGGGAGTGCAGGCCCAGACCATAGCCAACGTCTACATCGCCCTTGAACGCAATCTTACTCTCATACCGGTGATCAACAAGGTCGATTTGCCGGTGGCCCAGCCGGAGGTGGTAGCCCAGGAGCTGGAGCATACCTTCGGCTTCAAGAGAGACGAAATGCTGTTCATATCGGCTAAGGATGGTCTGGGCATAGACGGCGTGCTGAAGGCGGTAGTGGAGCAGGTGCCGCCTCCGGATGGGGAAATCGATGGATCACTGAGGGCGCTGGTTTTCGATTCGGCGTACGACCAGTACAAAGGCGTAGTCGCCTACGTAAGGGTCTTTGACGGCTCGCTGAAAGAGAGGAACCGCCTCAAGCTCATGGCGTCGGGACACCAGGCGGAGGTGTTGGAGGTAGGGACGTTTCGACCCACCCTGACCAGGCTGCCCGGACTGGCAACAGGTGAGGTTGGGTACATAGCCACCGGCCTGAAGAACGTCAGACAGGTGCCGGTTGGCGACACGGTAACCCTGCAGACCAAGCAGGCAGAAGAGGCCCTCACCGGCTACCAGCCATTGAAGCCAATGGTCTTCGCGGGCCTGTACCCCTCCGATGGTGAGAGCTACAAGCAGTTGGGAGAGGCTCTGGAGAAGCTGCAGCTCAACGACGCCGCTTTGACCTTTCAAGCGGAGAGCAGCGTCGCGCTGGGGTTCGGATTCCGCTGCGGCTTCCTGGGACTCCTACACATGGATATAGTGCAAGAGCGGCTTGAAAGAGAGTACGGCATAGACTTGCTGACCACCGCGCCCAGTGTGGCCCACAAGGTGGTGCTGGCGGATGGCAACGAGATAGGAGTACAGAACCCATCGCAGATGCCAGAGCGCCAGCAGATAGGGGAGATCCTGGAGCCATGGCTCAATCTGACCATCATCACTCCCAGCCGATTCATAGGAGCAATGATAGAGCTGGTGACGAGCCGTAGGGGCGACTTCCAGCGCATGGAGTACCTGCAAAGCGCGCCCAGCCACAACGGCGCACGACAGGACGGCGGAGCGCCTTCCTCCGACGCCAGGGTACAGTTGGAGTTCACCGCGCCCCTGGGCGAGATACTGATGGACTTCTACGACCAGCTGAAGTCCAGGTCCCAGGGATACGCTTCCCTTGACTACACGCCGGCGGATTACAGGCCGGCCAACCTGGTCAAGCTGGACATACTGGTGAACGGGCAGCCGGTGGACGCGTTGTCGCTAATTGTTCACGTGGACAAGGCGCAGCAGCAGGGAAGGGCGCTGATAAGCAGACTGAAGGACCTGATACCGCGCCAGATGTTCGAAGTACCCATACAGGCCAGCCTGGGGAGCAGGATCATTGCCAGAGAGACCATCAGGGCCCAGAGAAAGAACGTGCTGGCAAAGTGCTACGGCGGCGACGTAACTCGGAAGCGCAAGCTGTTGGAGAAACAGGCCGAGGGCAAGAAGCGGATGAAGAGAATCGGGCAGGTGGAGATCCCGCAGGAAGCGTTCTTAGCGATTCTCAACGTTGAGAGGTGACGACGCAGGGGAACTGACCACTCACCTACTTACCACCTTCCGACAGCATCACAAAGCCCCAACCACATTTTTTGAATATGGTCCTGCCTACCACCCAACTTAGTCCTGCTAGAATTCCATTTGAGTGAGGCAGGCTCGGCGGCTCGCTTGACCCCACGAGAGTGTCGGGTCCCTGCCTCACTCTCTTTTGAGTATATCAATATATGTGTAACCTGTGCGTAACTTTTAGGCTTATTTATCGTAATATTTTATAACCTAAGGTTTGATTTTTCTTTACATGAGTAAGACATCGCTGTTCTGCATCGTGGGCTCTGTCTGGGTGGGATGCCGGTCTTCTTTAATGGTTGGAGAGACTTCCAACACTACAAGGCAAGTGTGCCGCGCTAGATACCCAGGTTGCGGCCATGGAACAAGGCTAGCCGCACGCCACCACGGTCAACCGTCCATGCCAGAGAGCGCCAGCGAGGCCTTAAGAAGGCCCACGGGGTTGCCGCAATCGTGGCGAGCGCCCTGGAACCGGTATGCATAGGTAGGGATGCGGTCCATGGCGGCGGCGATACCGTCGGTGAGCTGTATTTCACCGATGGCGCCCGGCTTGGTCGATTCAATAGCGCGGAGGACCTCCGGCATTAGAATATACCGCCCCACGATTCCCAGGTTGGAAGGCGCTTTGTCCACCGGCGGCTTCTCCACCATTCCAAGCAGGCGTGTAGTGCGAGAATCGACAGTTCCATCCGGGGCGGGGGCCACTATGCCGTAGGAGGATACACGCTCAGGGGGCACCTCCTCCACTGCGATGTAGTTCCCAGGATTGGCGCGCCACGCTCCCATCATCTGGACGAGCGCCGGCTGCTCATGGATCACAAGGTCGTCCGGAAGAATGACGGCGAACGGCTCCTGGCCCACGGCCTCTTTGCCGCAAAGCACGGCATGGCCCAGGCCAAGCTGCTCTTCCTGGATAGGGTAGCTGAATCGTAGGTTGTCTCGGAAGGAGCGGAGCTCGTCAGCTATTGCGCCAAGACCCTTGTCGTGCATCATCCGCTCGATACCGGGGTCAGGCTCAAAGTACCTCTGCAGCGCCTCCTTGCCCTTGGCGGTGACAATGACCATGCGCTCTATGCCGGCAGCCATCGCCTCGCGCACGGCGTAGTGGATAACGGGCCTATCGTAGGCGGGGACAAGCTCTTTGGGCACGGCCTTGGTGAAGGGCAAGAACCGCGTCCCCAGCCCCGCGGCGGGTATGACGACTGAGTTAACGGATGGCGCAACCGGCATGGGGCTATTCTACACAAATCGGATCGTTGACAGTAGATCAAGGCCGCCACTATCATGACTAAGGTCGTGCTAGACGGGGAGCTAGCGGTGCCCTGAACCCGCAATCCGCTATAGCGGGGTTGAAACCCTCCCCGAGGTCCAGCCTCCGGCCTCTATTTCCGGGAAGAACGTTGAGAGCCGGGCCCTGCGCGGCGGAAACCCGCGAACCCCGTCAGGTCCGGAAGGAAGCAGCGGTAAACGGGCACTTTCGAGCGCCGCAGGACAGCCTGGTTTGAGTTTGAACGGGAGTACGCTTTGAGGTCATGATCGAAGGGTGGTGCACGGCCCAAATAGGCAGTTGAACGGAGGACTTACATGGGATTTGTAACTATCAAGGCCCGCCTTGCCGACTACGATGCTTGGAGGAAGGCCTACGACGGGATGACGAGTGTGCGCAAGGAGTGGGGATGCAAAAGCGAGCGCGCCTTCAGGAACAGCAGCAATCCCGCAGAGGTGATGGTTCTGTTGGAGTGGGACGATATGCGCAAGTGCCAGGAATACACGATGTCGACCGACGCGCGGGATGCTATGTCTAGGGCAACTGTCCAGGGGACACCTGAAATTACTTTCCTAAACGAGGTGTGAGACTCGCATCCCCAGAGTGACGCGTGCTACGCCGTCTTCCCACTGCGGAGACGGCGTTTCTTATAATATCGACATGAAATCTTCAAATAGGCAGACCGTATCGCCCAAGGCCATGCTCAATAGTCTGGGGTTGTCGCCACGTAAGAGGCTGGGCCAGCATTTCCTTGTCGGCAGCGGGGTGGTGAATATGATTGTCCGGGCAGCCGATATCAAGCCTGACGAGACGGTAGTGGAGGTTGGCCCGGGGCTGGGAATACTGACCAGGGAACTTGTTGAGAAAGCGGGACGGGTGGTTGCCGTGGAAATGGACAAGGAGATGGCGGAAGTCCTGGAAAGGGAGGTCAACTCCGCGAACCTGGAGGTGCTGTCCGCCGACGCTCGCCAAGTGGACGTAAAGGAGATCACGAATGCTGCACCCTACAAGCTGGTCGCCAACCTTCCTTACTACGCAGCCAGTCCCATACTGAGGCATTTTCTGGAATCGGATTGGCCGCCGGTCTTGGCGGTAGTAATGGTGCAACGAGAAGTGGCAAAGCAGATGGTGGCACGGCCCGGCGAGATGTCGCTGGTCTCGGTGGGGGTGCAGGTATATGGAAGGCCGAACATCGTGGGGTACGTGCCGTCGTCGGCGTTCTACCCCAAGCCGAGAGTGACCTCGGCGGTAGTGCGAATCCAGGTGGATGCAAAGCCATCGTTGAATATCGAGAATAACGAGGCGTTCTTCAAAGTGGTGCGGGCCGGTTTCAGCGCGCCTCGCAAGCAGCTTAGAAACTCCCTGGCACAGGGGTTGGAAGTGGCTCCTGAACAGGCTCTAAAGCACCTGGATGCCTCTGGTATAGACCCCAAGGCCAGGGCCGAAACGCTCTCGCTGGAACAGTGGACGGCGCTGTACAGCGTGATTTGCCGGGAGGACGGCTCAATTGGACACAATTAGAGGCTGCGGAGCAGTGCAATGATAGAAGCGCTGGCCTATGCCAAGATCAACCTCAGCCTGGAGGTAACCGGAAAGCGAGACGATGGTTACCACGAAATCAAGACCGTGCTGCACACCATTGATCTGGCAGACA
>CAYVEN010000021.1:0-18848 GCA_964450505.1 uncultured Dehalococcoidia bacterium
TCATGTACGTAGCGTACCTGATGCTGCGGGCTTACGCTCCCTCGCCTCAGCAGGGAGCGCGTTACGCGGCGGTTATGGGCATAGTGGCCTTTATAAACGTGCCCATTGTCTATTACGCCACCGTCCTCTGGCGTACCGTGCATCCGGGGATGGTGGTGGGCCCCGCTGCCGAATCGGGCAGCCTTGACCCCACCATGCGTTCCGCTCTGATGTTTTCCGCTCTTACGTTTACCCTGTTGTTCGCCTATCTGCTGTCCGAGAGGCTGGCCATTCGCCGGGCATTCGATAGTCTGGTCTCGGTGCGCTACCGGGAAAGGACTGCTTGACATGGAGATACGCCGACTCACTGGCAAAGCCGGGCTTCTGGCCGTTTTTATTGCAACGCTACTCTGGCTGGCGTTCGGCGGTATCGCCAGCGCCGCCGTCAGCGCTCAGAACGGTTCAGACGGCGAGTCCAACCTTCCCTTTCTCTTTGCCCTCTATACAATCACCTGGCTGGCCTTCTTTGCCTACGCCTTCTACATGACCAGGCGGCAGAGCGAGCTCAATCGCGAGATTCAGGAGCTGCGCCGTATGCTGGAGCAGCGCGAACAGCGCGACGCCTAGCTCCTCTTTGAGAAAACCTCTTCCCCCTCGACGGGGGAAGACCGAGATGGGGTGACCATGTCCCCCTCTCCCCCAGGGAGAGGCAGGGTACCAAAGCCCGCTCGTGGTGAGCTGAGAGTTTACCCTGAGCGAAGCCGAAGGGCTCAGGGCGAACGGAGGAATTATTGAGAAGGGGGTGAACCTGCGTGGACAGCCGACTGGATTTCCCCCATCCTAACCTTCTTCTTCTACTGGCCCTGCTTCTCTTGGCGGCGGCAGCGTGCTCACAGCCAGCGCCGACCCCAACCCCCACCGCGACCCCTAGTCCACCGGCGCTCACCCCCACGACCCAATCGCCCGGCTCCACGCCAACAGCGGAGTTGCCCCTCCTTGCGGATACGCCCGCGCCACCGACGCCTACCCCTGCCGGCACGGCGGAATCCGCTCCGCTGCTTCAGAGCATCGATGTCGAAGTGGCTTTCCCCAACCTCAGCTTCGAGCGCATGGTGTTCCTCACCCACGCCGGAGACGATACGGACAGGCTGTTCCTGGTGCTCCAGCCGGGGCGGATCATGGTCTTCCCGAATCAACGCGATGTCTCAAGCGCCGAGGTGTTCCTGGATATACGGGACAGGGTCAGCGATAGGGGCAACGAGGAAGGCCTGCTCGGTTTGGCTTTTGACCCCGGATTTGCCGAAAGCGGCTACTTCTACGTCTACTACTCCGCATCCAACCCCCGTCGTTCCGTGCTGTCCCGCTTCTCCGTCGATGGGGAGCAGGCCAACCCCGCTAGCGAACGGGTGGTTCTGGAAGTCCCGCAGCCGTATTCCAACCACAACGGCGGCGCAATCCAGTTTGGAGCGGACGGCTACCTATACGTAGCCCTGGGAGACGGCGGTTCATCGGGTGACCCTAAAGGAAACGGGCAGGACCCGGGAACGCTCTTGGGGTCGATTCTGCGAATAGACCCCGCCGCCGCCAGCAGCTACGGCAACTACTCCGTACCGGGTGATAACCCGTTCTTGGGCGTATCCGGGTTCCGCGACGAGATCTGGGCCTTTGGGTTTCGCAATCCCTGGCGCTTCTCCTTTGACCGTGAGACGGGCGACCTCTGGGCGGGCGACGTAGGACAAAGGGGCTATGAGGAGATCGACCTGGTGAAACCCGGCCTCAACTACGGATGGAACGTCATGGAGGGGTTTCACTGCTACCCGCCCTCCGTTTCTTCCTGCCGGCAGGACGGTTTGGAGCCTCCCCTGGCGGAGTACCCGCTCACTTCGGGAAACTGCGCCGTCACCGGCGGGTACGTTTACCGCGGCAGCCGCGTTCCTCTGCTCCAAGGGGCCTACCTGTACGGCGACTTCTGCAGCGGCAGGATATGGGGCCTCATCTACGACGGGCAAGAGGTGTCCGATACCCAACTGCTGCTCGATTCCTCCCTGGAGATATCCTCCTTCGCCGAGGATGAAGCGGGAGAGCTGTACATCCTCTCCTTTGACCGCAAGATATACCGCTTAAGGCAGCAGGGGTAGGTAGGTGGCACGGCCCGCCTTTCGTCGTTCCCGCGATGACGGCATCCAGGGGCGGGCTTTGGTATCCGTTCGCCCTGAGTTTATCGAAGGGCGCATCCCCCCAGCGGGCGATTGCGGACTTGTAGAGGCGGTTCGCGAACCGCCCCCAACCGTCGTTCCCGAGCAGTCGGGAACCCATGAGCGGGGTCGGGTCATTCTGAACGAAGTGAAGAATCCAAAACCTCTGCCCGCAAACCCACGATGTGTACGTCTTACCCCCCGGCGTGCTTTGATATCCGTTCGCCCTGAGCATAGTCGAAGGGCGCATCCCCCCGGCGTGGTTCGACAAGCTCACCACGAGCGGATTTCCCCTCCGTCGTTCCCGTGCAGACGGGAAGGTGGATTCACATTTCAAGTGCAACACTCTGTCCAAAAATATCTCTGCCGGAGTCCTGTAATCTAGACACTTGCGCGGGGTATTGTTGTAGGCCTGGATCAGTTGGGTAAACCTATCATCTGACAAGGTCGCCAGGTCGGTCTTCCGTGGCAGAGTCCGGCTTAACCAAGTGTTGCACTTCGTTTGTGAGTTTAGGGAACCTAGGAGCGGTGCAGCGGACTCCAAAGGCCGCTCGTGGTGAGCCTGTCGAACCACGCCGAAGGGAAGGGCGCATCCCACACCCCCCTGCCACACACCACTTCCCCATACCACCACCCTCCCCGTATCCTGTATCCATGAACACCACCCCTAAACTACCGGCCCTCCACAACGACAACGGTCGACTCCACGTCGAATTTCCGATTTGTTTCTCACACCCAAAAAATTTTCGGCCCGTTTTAGCCTTGGAACTTGACATAACGTCTGAAACAAATACCTCGGCTCTCCGTCCGCTTGCCCGCTTGCCCGCTGCCCGCTATGATGCTGCTGGAAAGCGGAGGAGGTATTGCCATGGTTGACCTGCTAATCAAGAACGGCCTGATCATAGACGGCACGGGGAACCCCGGTTTCTACGGCACGGTGGCAGTGGAAGGGGATACCCTGCGCATCCTGAGAGGCGATGTAAGCGGCATCGAGGCCGGACGTGTCATAGACGCCGCGGATCACGTGGTCTGCCCCGGATTCATAGACCTGCACTCGCACGCCGGGCTGACCATGCTGCGAGAGCCTGAGAACGAGCCCAAGCTCCGGCAGGGCGTGACCACGGAGCTTATCGGCATCGATGGAAACTCGGCTGCGCCGTTCAAGACTCGCGAGGACCTGGAGGCGTTCATCGAGTTGGACTCTGGGTTGAACGACGTGATGCCGCCCGGCCGCGACTGGCGCAGCGTCGATGACTTCCTCTCCATGTACGAGAAAACCGTGTCGCCCAACATTGCCTTCATCGTGGGCAACTCGCCGGTGCGTATATGGGCCATGGGCTGGAACAACCGTCCCGCCAGCGGCGAAAACATGGAGAACATGAGGGCGATTCTGCGAGAGACCATGGAGGAGGGGTCGTTCGGAATGTCTACCGGCCTGGACTATCCGCCGGGCGCATACGCGGACACCAATGAGCTGATCGAGCTGAGCAAGGTAGTGGCCGATATGGGCGGTTTCTACCATACGCACACCAGGGCCCAGCTTAGGAGAATATCGCACCTGGCGCCGTTTGAAGAGGCGGTGGATATAGGGCGGGGAAGCGGCGTCCCGGTGCATCTCACGCACTACAGGCAGCCGGCGCAGGGTACGGGGAGCCACTTCGACTACCTGGGGCTGGTGGAGAACTCCCGCGACGAAGGAATAGACGTCACCTTCGACTGCTACACCTACGTTTTCTCAGGGACGAGGATACTGATTGAGGTGCCCAACTGGGCCAAGGACGGGGGCCCGGTGCCGCTCAAGGAGAATCTGAGGTCGGAAGAGATGAGGAAGCGTATGAAGGAGGACATGCTCTCCGGGCCAAGGGCAATGAACATGGAAGAGATGTGGCTCACCGCGTTCCGCAAGCCGGACAACGCCAAATACGACGGCCACTCACTGACGGAAATAGGCAGAATGAGGTCGCAGGACCCGCTGGACGCGCTATTCGATCTACTGCTCGCCGAGGACCTGGGCATATCGTTCGTCGCGGTGGGTACCAACCCGCAAACGCTTCCTGACTTTGTGGCGCACCCCCATGGCATGGTGGCCAGCGATGCTATCCTGTTCGGCGAGTGGCCCAGCCCGCGCACCTACGGGTGCTTCCCGGTTGTACTGGCCGAGTTTGTACGCGCTGAAAAGCAACTCAGACTCCCCGAAGCCATACGCAAGATGACCTCCTTCCCCGCGCAGAGGTTGGGACTGAGAGAGCGAGGTATATTAAGAGACGGCGCAAAGGCGGACATTGTGGTGTTCAACCCCCAGACGGTGAAAGCGCCGGCAACCCGCGCCAATCCCAAGCAGTATCCCCTGGGCATTCCCTACGTGATTGTCAACGGCCAGGTAGTAGTGGACGATAGCCGCCACACCGGAGCAACGCCGGGCGCCGTGCTGAGGCACGGGAAGGACTGATCCCGCCGCGGGATAGGTTAAGAAAGCGTGGGGCTCTGGAAGAAATGGTGGGTGCGACAGGGAAGCATTCTCCTTGTTGGCATCGCTTTCAGCGTCGTGCTCGGCTGGTTGACGATTCAGGGAATAGAGTGGGGCAGGGTTAGAGATCGGGTCGTCGAGTTCCCTTTGCCGCTGCTTGCGCTGTCCCTGGCGCTGCTGGCCCTCTCCGGCTACTTGCGAGCGGTGCGCTGGCGCGTCCTATGGGCCAAGGAGCGGGTATCCGCGCTGCGCTTGTTCTGGGTGGAGAACGCCGCTATTGGGCTCAACAATGTATCGCCGGTGCGCGCCCTGGATGAGCCGTTGATCCTGGGGATTCTGGCGCTGCGGGACAGATTGCCCGGCGGCACCGTGGTAGCTACCGTGGTGGTAACCAGGGTGCTGGACATGGCTTTCTCGCTGGCTATGATAGGTATAGCCGTGGCAACGCTGCCCGTGCTGCTGCGCTATACGCCCATCATAGTGGGCACGAGCCTCTATTTCGTCATACTGATAGTGGTCCTTCTCAACCTGCAGCGCATCATCAAACGGTTCCCCCGGCTCAATCAGCTGCCCGGCATATCCGGCTTCCAGGAGGCCATACACGCTCTGAAGCTGGACTGGAGAAGGACGGGGGTTGCTCTGGGCTTCACCATTGCCTACTGGCTTATCCTGGGGCCCATAGCTTGGGCTATCGCTCAGGGCGTGGGCCTGGACATAGACCCGTACAGGCTGCTTGTTGTCGCGCTCGGCGCAATCTTCTTTTCGACGGCGCTGCCGGGGCTCCCCGGGGCCTTGGGCACCTTCGAGTTTGCCGTGGTAACGCTGTTGGAGTTCTGGGGTGCGCCCAAAGAGGAGGCGTTGAGCTTTGCCATCATCCTCCATTCGATTCTGTTCGTGCCGCCCTCCATTGTTGCGGTGGTTATACTGCCGCGCGAGGGAATAGGGTCGATCGCTGCTTTGAGGCGGTTGCTCAACGAGAGGAGACTCCGCCCCGAAAAAGCGACGACGATAAACGAGGATTGAGGTTGCAGCGTGAGCGGTAAAAACCTGAAGCAGAACAGAATGTACTCCGAGTTCGCTCATCTTTGGCCCCTGATCAGCCCCCCTGAGGAATACGCGGAAGAGGCGAAACACTGGAAGAAGGCTCTACGCGACAAGCTGGGGCCGGGCAGACACAAAATCCTGGAGTTGGGTGTCGGAGGAGGCCACAATCTGTCGCACCTTGCCTCGGAGTTTGAGGCAACCGGAATCGACATCTCCTCAAAGATGCTTGCCAACTCCAAGAAGCTGAACCCAAACGTTGAGCACCACTTGGGAGACATGAGAAACGTGCGCCTGGGGCACAGGTTCAAGGCGGTGCTTATACACGACGCCATATCATACCTGGTAAGCGAGGCGGAAATAGCGGCCACGTTGGATACGGCGCAGGCGCACTTGGAACCCGGAGGCGTCCTGGCGATAAGCCCGGACTGGTTCCGCGAGACCTTTCCGGGCACCTATATATCGAGTGAGATAAAGCGCAGGGAAGGCGATGAGCTTGGGTTTGTGGAGTACTGGTATGACGCGGACCCGGAAGATACTACTTTACAAGGGGTCTACGTCTACATATTCGAAGAGGAAGGCCGTTTGCGCGTTGAGCGCGATTTCCACGTCACCGGACTGTTCCCTCTGCAAACCTGGCTGGACCTTATGAAGGATGCGGGTTTCGAGGTGGAGAAGCGCCCCTATCCGGTTCACACGGAGAACTGGGAGTCTTACCTGCTGGTTGGCGTTCTTAGAAACGGCTAGCGGGTGCGCTCAGGATTCCGTCTTCTGAAGCACGAAATCTATCTCCAAGCGGATATTGTTCTCTACGCTGAGCACCACGGCCACGCTGGGAACGTTCAGGTCGAACTCATCGAAGGTGAAGTCCGTGGTCGCCGTTCCCGTGATTCGGTCTTCACCGAACTGAGCGGTGGTTTCCCAGGTCACCTCCTTGGTGACATCCCTAACGGTCATATCACCGGTAATGGAGAAAGAGGCTTCACCGGTTGAAGGAAGGGGCCACTGCAAGCCGCTGATTGCAGTGGGCACAAATTCCGTGTGGGGGTACTGGCTGGTGCCAAGCGTGCGGCTGCGAACGTAGTTGTCACGCCGGTCTTCGTCACTTTGCAGGGTGCTCAGATCAACCCTGATTAGCGAACCATCAGCGCTCACGGTGCCATCCGGCCCAAGAACCAGCTTGCCTTCCACGTCCTCAGTGACGCCCACGGCGTCATTGGGGAAATCCAAAAAGGCTAGCTGCTCCCTGACCCGGTAGCGCGCCTCCGAGCCGGAGGATATCTCCAGAGTGACCTCGCCTGTGCCTGCGTCAGGCTGAGGCGTAGTGACAGCCGTTTGGGGGGTTGGTTGGGCTGGAGTATCGGGAGTAGGCGTAGGAGTGGAAGTGGGAGTGGGGGTGGGAGTTTCGCCGCCGGAGCAGGCAATGACGCTCAGCATGAGGAGCGATGCAAGAGCAAAGAAAAGGCCGGTTTTCATGAATCACCTACACTATTTGATTGACACCTGACAAAGCATGCCCGTGAGGTTTAACGACTGGGACGGCTATCTGTCAGGTGTCCTTGCGAGAACGGGTTATTGATTTGAGCACATCAATGTCGCAACCACATTGGACGCAACGCATCAACGTAGTGGGCGCCACCGGCGCGGGCAAGACCACGGTGGCCCGCCGGTTGTCTCCGGTCTTACGCATCCCCCACGTAGAGATGGATGCGCTGTTCTGGGAGCCCAACTGGACGCGCGCGCCTGCTGGTATTCTAGCACAGCGCGTGACTGAGGCGGCCAATACGGAGAGATGGGTACTGGACGGAAACTACAGCTTGGCGCGTGACTTGATATGGCCAAATGCCACTGGTATCGTTTGGCTGGACTATCCGTTTACGGTTGTATTCCTGCGGCTGTTCTCACGCACCGTTACCGGATCAAAATAGCAATGGCTAGCTGGAACTTACATGGACAGGATCATCTGTTGAGCGCCCTGGAACGCGGCCTCAGCCAGGGACAGCTTTCTCACGCCTATCTGCTGGTGGGGCCGCCCCAAGTGGGTAAGGGCGCCCTGGCGATGAAGATGGCCCAGGCGGTGAACTGCCTGCAAGACTCCCCTCCCTGTGGAGAGTGCGCATCGTGCAGCCGCATTGAGCGCGGCATACACGCCGACGTGCAGGTCATAGCGCCGGCGGCGGACGAGCGCACGGGAAGAATGCGGACGGAGATAGGAATAGACCAGGTGCGCGACATGGAGCGTACGGCCGCTCTGGGAGCGTACGAAGGGAATCACCGAGTATTCATGATCGATGGCGTGGAGAAGATGAGCCTGGAAGCGTCCAACGCATTGTTGAAGACGCTGGAGGAGCCTCCGCCCGGGGTCGTCTTCTTGCTGCTCTCTTCACAGGAAGACGAGCTGCTATCGACTATCCGCTCACGGTGTCAAAGGCTGGAGGTCAAGCCGGTGCCTGAGAAAGAGATGGTCGACTTGCTCGTCGGCGAGCACGGCCTGGGGTCTGAAGACGCCGAGCTGCTGGCCAGGCTTTCCGGGGGACGGCTGGGCTGGGCGCTGACGGCAGCCAGAGAGCCTAGGGTATTGGGAGAGAGACAGCAGAAACTGGACAATTTGATGGACGCCTTGGAGAACGGAGCGGAACACCGCTTCCGTATCTCGCAGGAACTCGCTTCCTTGCAATCGCGTGACCGCAGGGCGTTGCAGGAAACGCTGGCGCTCTGGTTGTCCTGGTGGCGCGACCTCCTGATGCTCAAAGAAGGCAAGCCGGATTTGGTGGTAAACCGGGACAGCATGAAAGCGTTGGAAGAGAAGCAATCGGAGTTCAGCACAGACCAGGTAGTAGCGGTTATAAAGGAAACCGTTGCCACCAAGGAGCGGTTGATGCAGAACGCCAGTCCCCGGCTTGCGCTGGACGTGCTAATGCTGCTGCTCCCTGAGAGTGGAAAGGTACGGTCTAGCTCTTAGCCCAGGGAATGAACGGCAGCCACTCTTCCTGAAGCGACCGGTGATAGAACATGGAGTAGGGGTTTGGCCTGGGAGTCCTGGGAGCGTTGAGAAGCTTCATGCCCGCTTCCTTGGGTGTGCGTCCCGCCTTGCGGTGATTGCAGGGGATACAAGCGGCCACTACGTTCTCCCAGGAGTGTGCGCCTCCGCGGTAGCGGGGCAATACGTGGTCCAGCGTGAGGCTCTTGCTCTGTTTGCCGCAGTACTGGCAGGCAAAGCTATCACGAAGGAAGACCTCTTTTCTGGATAGCCGTCGACGAGCCAAGGGGCGCTTCACAAGGTTGATCAGCCTTATCACGGACGGCGCGGGGAAAGCCGTTGTGGGGGTGCGCAACTCGCCTCTGCCGTTGATGAGAAGCTCCGCTCTGCCTCGGCTGAGGAGGACTACCGCCCGCCTCACGTTGCACACGTTGAGGGGCTGGTAGTTCTGGTTGAGGACCAGAACGGGAAGCCGGATTATGCCTTGCATCACCATCTGAATCCCTTCATCAGGCAGCTTCTTGCTCAGCCAACTTATCAATCTGCTCTAAGGCTATCTTATAATCACCGGGCACAAAACCCAAGGCGTTGCCGGGCAACCAGTCGGTTACGTTTATGAACACCCCGGTTAAGCTGGATAATGCAAGCGCCTCTTGCAAATTGCCCCTGAGTTCCGTTGTCCTGACGACAGAGTCGAAAGCGTCCTCAGAGGGAACGTCGCTGGATAAGCGTGCTGCTCCCAAAATGAGAACGCTTGTCAGTCCAATGCCTAACAGCAGCCCTGCGACTATGGTCCCCAGCGATCCTACCCATCCCAAGAGTGGCAGTTTTAGCACTAACTTGGCAAAACGATAGGCTGCCATGGCGCAAATAAACACAGCGGTGAAAATAACCGCGTAGGCAAGGACGGTAGCTATGGCATCGGCCGCGCCGTGGTCGGTAAACCAGCCGGCAATGTCATCACTGAGATTGGCAGCTAACAACGATCCTACAAGGACGCCTGCGGCGTAGAAAACTGCGCCTATCAGACCCACACGAAACCCGGTTAAAAGTCCGGCCAAGGCCACTATGATGATGACAAGATCAAACCAGTTCATAGCATTCTACTTGCGTTGCAAGACAATCCAATTCACCGGTCACTGGCTGGCGGACACCACTTTGCCAAGAGACATCCTTGCTTGAATCAGGACGTTCGCAGAGCGGCCTCTAGGACCTCTGCCATCCCTTTCACAAAAACAAAATTGATGTCCCTGCGTACATTCCTTGGGATATCGTTGATATCCCCGCGGTTCTCCGCGGGGAGTATGAAAGAAGGAATGCCGGCTCTGTGAGCCGCCAAGACTTTCTCCTTGATGCCTCCAACGGGCAATACCTTTCCTCTGAGCGTTATCTCTCCGGTCATTGCCACGTCCTTGCGCACCGGCTTGCGGGTCAACGCAGAGACTAGCGCGGTGGTCAGGGCGGCCCCGGCGGACGGCCCCTCCTTGGGCATGGCGCCGGCCGGTATGTGGATGTGAATATCCTTTGTGGAGAAGTACCCCTCCTTCAGATGCCACTCCTCTGACCTGGCGCGGGAGTAGCTCAGCGCCGCTTGAGCCGACTCCTTCATCACTTCGCCAAGCTGTCCCGTAAGCATCAGGTTGCCCTTGCCCCTCATCAGGGCTACTTCTATGGAGAGTATGTCGCCGCCGGACGGTGTGTATGCTACGCCCGTGGCCACGCCGATTTCGTCCTGTTCCTCGGCCATGCCCCAGGTGAACCGGGGATGGCCAAGATACTTGGCTATGGACTGAGGCACTATCAGAGCGCGTCCTTCGCGCCCTTCCGCGACGCGTTTGGCCACTTTGCGGCAGATTGCGCCGATCTCCCTCTCCAAGTTTCGTACGCCGGCTTCCCTGGTGTACTCACGGATAATGCGCCGTATGCCGTTATCGGAGAAACTGAGGTGTTCCTGGGAGAGCCCGTGCTCTTCGAGCTGGCGAGGAAAGAGGAACCGTCTTGCAATCTGCAGCTTCTCCTCTTCCGTGTATCCGGGGAGTTCTATGATCTCCATGCGGTCTCGCAGGGCGGGAAGAATCGGGTCCAGAACGTTCCCTGTACAGATGAACATCACGTTGGATAGGTCGTAGGGGACTTCCAGGTAGTGATCGCTGAAGGAATGGTTCTGCTCCGGGTCCAGCACCTCCAACAGCGCGGAAGAGGGGTCGCCGCGGAAATCCGCGCCGACTTTGTCTATTTCGTCCAGCATGAAGAGGGGGTTGACCGTGCCAGCCTGCTTCATGGTCTGTAGGATGCGTCCGGGAAGAGCGCCTATGTAAGTACGGCGGTGACCCCGTACCTCGGCTTCATCGCGTATACCGCCCAGGCTGACACGGACGAACTTCCTCCCCATCGCCTCGGCGATGGACCGGCCCAAGCTGGTCTTGCCGACTCCGGGAGCGCCGACAAAGCAGAGGACAGGACTTCTCAGCTTACCTTCCGAGAGTTTGCGTACCGCCAGGTACTCTAGTATGCGCTCTTTCACCTTGGGCAGCCCGTAGTGGTTGGCCTCCAGCACCTTGGAGGCCTCCTTGATGTCCAGGTTGTCTTCGGTCTTAGCCTGCCAGGGAAGCTCCACCAGCCAGTCCAGGTAACCTCGCACCACTGAGTGCTCCGGCGATGCGGGAGGTATCTGGTTCAGCCTTTCCAACTCTTCATTGGCCTTCTTGGCCGCGGCTTCGGGCAAGCCCGATTCCTGGATCCTCTGACGTATACGTTCGATTTCCTGCTGCTGAGGGTCTGTGCCGGTGAGCTCCCGCTGGATGGCCTGCATCTGCTCGCGGAGGAAGTACTCCCGGTGTGATTTGTCCAGCGACTCTCTGACCTCGTCATCGATACGACCCTGTATCTCCAGCACTTCAACTTCATGGGCAAGGAGGAGATTGACAGAGGTGAGCCGCTTTGCGGGGTCCAGGGTCTCCAGTATCTCCTGCCGCTGCTCCATCTCCAGATTGAGGGACGAAGCAATGAGATCGGCCAGCCATCCCGGTTTGTCGGCATTCAATGCGGCGACGTAAGCGTCCCAGGAAAGCATGGGCGATAGCTGGACGCACTTTTCGAACAGAGCAAGCACCGACCGCATGGTGGCCTGCTGCTCCACGGAATACTCTTCAGGCTCGGTCAGCACCTGCACCTTGGCCTTGTAGAAAGGCTCGGTCTGCGTCACCTCCAGGATGCGGACTCTATCCTCACCCTGTAGCCACACTGTGGACGCGCCCTCCGGCAGTTTCATCATACGGCCCACCATGGACACGGTGCCCACGCCGTACAGGTCGCTCACGTCGAACTCCGAGCTTTGGACGTTGCGGCGACCGATAATCACGATGCGCCTGTCCCCGGCAACGGCTTCCTGGAGAGAGCGCTGAAACGTGGGACGGAACACCGCCAGTTGGGAAACCAGCTTGGGAAAGACGAGCGCTTCACGCCGGGGAAGGAGGGGCAGCTCTTCTATCTGGGCTTCCGGCTCTGGAGGTGTAACCGAGCGGGCTTTGCGTTTGTTTGCCAAACTGATATCTCCTGACTTAGAGTTGGGAACTTAGGAGCAATTACAGATTACCATACAGCACCCACAGTTGACCCTACAACTTCCTGCACTGTGGGGAAGACATCGTTCAGATAGCGGTGTCTCTGAGGCAAGAGCGAGTTCACACCTGGGCCAGCGCCTGGAAAACTGCGCCCGCTATCATCAATGCACCCACGGCTAGGACAAACGGTGCAAAGTTGACTCGTTCAGCCAGGCGCAGCAGGATTCTTATGCTTAGGAGGCCCACCAGAAACGCGACAACGCTTGCCACTACGCCTTCCATCCCCGTGAGTGCGTTTTCCCTGAAGTAAGCGAATCCCGCCGCGCCCAGTCCGGCGGGGATGCTCATGAGGAAGCTCAGGGTAAGGGACTCCCGTTTGTCCAGTCGACGGGCAAGAAGCACGGCCACGGTGAGTCCGGAGCGACTCAGGCCGGGCAGCACGGACACTCCCTGAAAGACGCCGCACAGCAGGGCGTCTTTCAGCGAAACGGTGGCCAGTCCCCTGATGCCGGCGCTGCGTCTACGGAGCTGTACTGCCCCTGAGAAGAGCAGCAGTACACCTACAATAACCATTACCGATGCAGCCGTTCGCTCCGACAACTCGTCCAGGAGGAGAAGCAGGGGAACCGCTATCGCCGTACTGATCACCGTTGCCGCCACAAGGAAGCGCAACAATGGAGAGGGAGCTAGGGGGGTGGACGTCGCTTCTTTGATCAGACCCCGCACCTGCCCCCGAAAGGCAACCAGCGCGGAGAAGGCGGTGCCCAGGTGCAGCCACAGGGCGTAGGCTACGGCTTCAGAAAGGGACGTGTCCCGCAGAAGCGAGTAAGCGACGGCGACTGCCCCCTCCGAGCTGACGGGCAGCCACTCCGTGACGCCTTGAACGGCTCCGAGGAGGATGGCTATATCCATATGGCGAGCATCGCTTTCACTGATGTTACAGATCGGGACTTTACGCTAGAATAGCCCGGTGACGCGGCGGACAGCGCGGTCGCCCTGCTCGAACTTACCATACCGGACGGCAAACCATACAGCCCTGTTGTGCGGCGCATTCCCGACGCCTATAATCACAGCGCTTGAGGCACCGCTTGAGAATATGAGTAGGCCCAATACCATAGCCATAGACGGTCCAGTTGCATCCGGCAAGACGTCGGCAGGGCGCATGCTGGCCGGGAAGCTGGGGTATAGATTCCTGGATACCGGCCTGATGTACCGCGCCCTGACCTGGGCGGCCGTTCACAATAATATAGACCCCATGGATGTCGATACGGTGGTCAGGCTGGCGCAGGAACCGATTATAAACGTGCACTTCGACGATAACGGAGTGGCGTCCGTATACCTTGGGGATTGGGACGCCACCCCGTATCTGAGAGACCCGGATGTTGAGAGACACGTCTCACAGGTGTCACGCATAGCCGCAGTGCGGAGAGAGCTGGTGAGGCAGCAGCGAATCATAGCCGGGAGTGAGCCCATTGTAATGGCGGGCCGCGATATAGGCACAGAGGTGCTTGTTAACGCGGATCTCAAGCTATTCTTGACTGCTTCCGCCGAGGTGCGCGCCAAGCGCCGCAGCGAGGAGCAAGACGCTATGGGACAGGAGTCCTCCGTTGAAGAGGTGCTGGCGGAAATACAAGGGAGGGACTTGATGGACTCTCAGCGCAGGGTGGGGCCTCTCAAGCCCGCGGAAGATGCCCATATCATCCACACCGATGAACTATCGTTGGAGCAGGTGGTGGATTGGGCAATGGAGTTGGTAGAGGAGTTGCGGTGACGCTTGTATACAAAGCGAGCAGGGTTCTGGCCAGGTTCTGCTTTTACACCTTTGGGCGCTGGGAGGTTGTGGGCCAGGAAGGGATTCCCCCCAGAGGGAGACTGATAGTGGTGGCCAATCATCAGTCCAACGCCGATCCGCCCGTACTGGTTGCCGGGATAAACCGTTCCCTCAACCTGGTGGCGAAACGCGGGCTGTTCCGCAATCAGGTGGTGTCGTGGTTTATGCGCCAGTGGCATGCCTACCCAACCGACAGGGACGGACGTGACGTCGATTTGCTGAGGTGGCTGCTCAGGAAACTGGAAGGGGAGGAAGTGGTGGCGCTGTTCCCCGAGGGTACCAGGAATCCTCGCGGCATTGGCCCGGTGAACAACGGCGTGGCGTACCTTGCTTTGAAATCCAACGCGCCCATCCTGCCTGTGGGCATTACCGGTACGGAGAACGTCCAATCCTTCAAGCGCTTGCCGTTCCCCTTTACACATTTCAAGGTGAACATCGGCCAGCCGTTCAGCCTGCCCCCCATGGAAGGCAAGGTAAGGGGCCCCTTGCTAGATTCGCTGACCGATATGATCATGGAGCGGGTGGCGATATTGCTGCCTGAGGAATACAGGGGAAAGTATCTGGCAGAGCATACAACACCCCGGCGTGAGAGCGTGGATCCCTAGTCATTATGTGCGGAATCATGGGCTACATAGGCAGCAAGGAAGCGGCTCCGATACTCCTGCAAGGGTTGGAGCGCCTGGAGTACCGCGGATATGACAGTGCGGGCATAGCCGTTGTGAATGGAGAGGGGCTTGCTGCCGTGCACAAGGCCCCGGGAAAGCTGAGCGCGCTTGTCAAATCGCTGAATGGCGCCCTTCCCCTGGGAGCGGTGGGTATTGGACACACGCGCTGGGCCACCCACGGCAGCCCCAACGAGGTAAATGCGCACCCCCACGGGGATTGCAACAGGGACGTTGTGATAGTCCACAACGGCATCGTGGAGAACTACCTCTGCCTGAAGCAGCAGCTCCAAGCGGACGGCCACATATTCAACTCGCAAACGGATACCGAGGTCATAGCCCACCTGGTCGAGTCGTTCATGGCGGAGGGCGCCCCCTTTGAAGAAGCGGTTGCCTTGTCGGCCGGAGAAATAAAGGGAGCCCAAGCCGTGGTGGCTATGCTCGCTTCACAGCCGGATCGCTTGGTCGCCTTCCGTTTGGGCAATGCCGGTGGGATCACGGTCGGCTACGGCGAGGGCGATATGTATCTTGCCAGCGATCTGCCCGCCCTGCTTCCCTACACCTCCCGCATCGTCTACCTTGGCCCCGGTGAGTTGGCGGAGATACGGCCCGACCGCGTCCACTACCGTTCGCTGGACAACGGCGCAGTGGAGAGGCTGCCTCGACAGGCCCCCTACGACAGCATGGCCCTGGCCAAGGGCGGCTTCAAGCATTTCATGCTGAAGGAGATCATGGAGCAGCCACAGGCTTTGCTTCAGACCCTGGCTGGCAGAGTTTCCTTCGATCCGCCCGAGGTGCTACTGGAAGGGTTCCCGTTCTCCGACTCGGAGATAGTGGATTTGAACCGTGTGGTGCTCACCGGAATGGGCACCAGCCTGCTGGCGGCACAGATAGGCCGCCACTACATAGAGAAGCTTGCCGGTCTGCCGGCAGAGGCGGACAACGCATCGGAGTTGCGCTACAGGGACCCCGTAATAGATAAACACACCCTGGTTATTTCGGTCAGCCAGTCGGGGGAGACGGTGGACACCCTTGCCGCAATAGAGGAGGCGGCGCGCAAGAGCGCTAGGCAGATATCGGTCTGCAACGTGGATTCCAGCCAGGCTACTCGTATTGTGGACGGCACGGTGAACATAGGCGTGGGGCCGGAGATTGGGGTTGCCACCACCAAGTGTTTCACGGGCTCCATTGCGGCGCTCTACCTGCTGGCGGCGTATTTGGGCAGAGCCAGGCAGGCTATCGACGACGAGACACTGAGCAAACTGCTGCAAGACCTTTCGACCATTCCAAGGTTGATGGGCCAAGCGCTGGAGCAGGAGAAGCGCATAGAAAAGCTGGCCCAGAAGTTGCATAGATACGAGAACTTCCTCTACCTGGGCCGCGGCTTGAACATGCCCGTTGCCTTGGAGGGCGCTCTGAAGCTAAAAGAGGTCAGCTACATCCACGCCGAGGGCTACCCGGCGGGGGAGATGAAGCACGGCCCGATAGCCCTCATAGATGAGAATATGCCGGTGGTGGTGATTGCGCCGCGGGACGGTCTATACGATAAAATGCGGGGCAACGTTGAGGAGGTGAAGGCAAGGGGAGGAAGGATAATAGCCCTGGTCAGCGAGGGAGACGAAGACATTGCGGCCCTGGCCGATGAGGTCATTGAGATTCCACATACGCCGGAGCTTCTTACTCCAATAGTCTCTGCCGTGCCCTTGCAGATGCTGGCCTATCACGTGGCGGTACGCAGGGGCTGTGACGTGGATCAGCCAAGGAATCTGGCAAAGACGGTAACTGTGGAGTAGTATGCCCGCTTGGGAGGATTTATGGACAGAGACAAAATAGGCATCTACGTAAACCCCGGCGAAGGGACGGTAGTGCGGATAACTTCCCCCTACTGGCTTCCTGAAGAGCCCGACTGGAAGCTTGTCACCGGCGACCCCAACGCTACGCTGCTAGCCGTAAGGCAGGCCATCACAGACAAGGGCATATTGCAGGACGCCTCCGGCGTGGTCTGGACCAGCATTCCCGATAGGGGATAGGCCGACGTCCTCTGCACGACCGTAAAGCATAGTCGTTTCCCCTTGATCTAGATGTCTTTGCTGACCGCCTTGAGTTCACGCTTGAGCCTGTTCGAGGCGCTGCAATACCGCGACTACCGCATCTTCTGGTCCGGCCAGGTGGTCTCCGTCATGGGCTTTCAGATGCTCATCGTGACCGTTGGCTGGCTGATGTATGACATCACGGGCTCGTCTGTACAACTGGGGCTTGTCGGGCTGTCCACGGCTGTACCCGCTATCGTCTTGAACCTGTTTGGAGGTGTGGTAGCGGACAAGGTGAACCCCAAGCGCCTGATAATGATAGTGCAGTCGCTGAATGCCGTAGCCGTCGGTGTCCTGGCCACCCTAACCTTGATGGGATTGGTCCAGCCCTGGCACATCATGGCGAACGCATTCATAATTGGGGCTCTGGGCGCATTCGATCAGCCGTCGCGGCAGGCCATCTTTCCTCATCTCATAGACCGGCGGGTCATGATGAACGCCGTGGCGCTGAACTCCATGATCTGGCAGGGCAACAGAATAGTTGGCCCCGCCGTAGCCGGGGTGCTCATAGCCTTGGTTGGAGCGCCTTTGACGCTGTACATCGCCACCGTCGGCTTCCTGGTCTTCGTTACGTTCCTAAGCGCGATACGCATGCCCGTGATCCCGCGATCCCGTTCGGCAACCTTCTTCAGAGACCTGCTGGACGGCCTGTCCTTCGTACGCAAGCACCACATCTTCGCCTTTCTGCTGGGCATGACCTTCTTCAACAGCTTCTTTGGCCTCTCCTACATTTTCCTGCTGCCCATATTCCAAAAGGACATCCTGGGAGTGGGGCCGACGGGACTGGGCTTCCTTCACGCCATGAGCGGCATAGGCGCGGTGACGGGGACGCTGATAGTGGGGTCGTTGCCTGATTTCCGGAACAAGGGCGTTGTGCTCATTGGCGGCGCAATTGCCTTTGGAACGCTGATCATCCTGTTTGGCTTTTCCAACTGGTTCCCTGTTTCTCTGGCGCTGGTGGCTTTTGCCGGGATGTCCAGTTCCATGTACATGATTCTGGCCCAGAGCACTTTGCAACTGCTGGTGCCGGATCAGCTTCGCGGCAGGATTATGGGACTGTGGGGCATGACGTTCAACCTATTGCCGCTTGGCGGGTTTTATGCGGGAATCCTCGCCGGCTACATCGGCGCTCCAAGCGCTGTGATGATCGGCGGCGCGGCGGTGATAGCTTTTGCCGTGTTCGGCGCTGCCCGCGACCGGCAGGTGCGCAGGCTGGACATACCGTCATTGCAGAGCACGATCAGGGGTGAATAAACGCCGGTGGCAGGCGGGATTCCATGGAGACTCTACCGGTTCGAAAATACCGCTGCTGCGGGGTAATCTGCCCCAATAGCGGTCTCTATGCTAAACTGATAGACGGTTGACCCGATAGTGGAGAGTTGTCATAGCTGAACAGCCAAAAGACCTGATCTACATGGACCACGCCGCCACAACCGGTATGCGGCCCGAGGTCCTGGAGGCCATGCTGCCGTACTTCATGGATAGCTACGGCAATCCCTCCAGCATCTATACCCTGGCCCAAGAGGCTCGCAAGGCCGTGGATGAGTCCAGGGAGATGGTGGCGCGGATTCTGGGATGCCGTACCAGCGAGGTGATTTTCACCAGCGGAGGCACGGAGTCCGACAACACGGCGGTCTACGGAGCGGCCATGGCTCTGCAACCCACCGGCAACCACATCATCACGACCGCCATTGAGCACCATGCGGTGCTCCACGCCTGTCATTTCCTGGAAAACCTGGGATACGACGTGACGTATCTGCCTGTGGACAGGTACGGTATGGTCGACCTAGAGGACCTGGACAAGGCCATCACGGAGCGCACCATCCTGGTCAGCATGATGTACGCCAACAACGAGATAGGCGCTGTCCTACCTGTTGCGGATGCGGCAAAGCTGGTCAAAGAGCGCGCCGCCGCCATGGAGCGCAGCATCACGTTCCACACCGACGCCGTTCAAGCCGCGGGATACCTGGATATAGACGTGAAGCGGCTTGGAGTGGACATGCTGAGCCTTTCCGCGCATAAGTTTCACGGGCCAAAGGG
>CAYVEN010000021.1:18948-24130 GCA_964450505.1 uncultured Dehalococcoidia bacterium
GGCTTGGAGTGGACATGCTGAGCCTTTCCGCGCATAAGTTTCACGGGCCAAAGGGCGTGGGCATCCTCTATGTAAAGCGGGGCGCTCCTTTCACGCCGCAGCACGTGGGCGGCGGCCAGCAGAGGCAGCGACGCGCCGGCACGGAGAACGTGGCCGGCATCGTCGGCGCCGCCAGGGCGCTCCGGCTGGCCGTGGATGAACAGGAGTGGCTCGACAGTCACACCAGGCGTCTGAGGGACAGACTTCTCCATGGCATCCAGGAGAGGATACCGTCCGTTTTCTTGAACGGCCACCCGGAACGGCGGTTACCCAACAATATCAACCTCTCATTCGAGCGCTTGGAGGGCGAACCGCTGCTGCTGGGACTGGACTTCGCGGGGGTGGCGGCATCGAGCGGAAGCGCCTGCACGTCGGCGTCCCTGGAGCCGTCGCACGTTCTTGTCGCCATAGGGTTGACGGCGGAGCTGGCACAGTCCAGCCTGCGGCTGACGCTGGGCCGGGAAAACACCGATCAGGACGTGGACTACGTGCTGGAAGTCCTGCCTGACCTGGTGCAAAGGCTGAGATCCATGGCGTCCATATCTTCCGTAACTGCGTAACGCTATTTATCATTATATCGAGAGACTACAGATGACCAACCGAGTACTAGCCGCGTCTGCAATCGTTATTCTCCTCTCCCTGCTGGCCCTGTCCGCATGCACTGCGGGGTCGAGCGCCACGGACTGGGCCTTTGGAGAGGCCCTCACCGTCAGGGTGAAGGAGATGCGACTTGTGGATGAGGTGGCCTACTCAATAGAAGACAACCACTACGTGATCAGGCCTACTCAAGAAGGCAGAATGATCGCGGCGGCTCACCTGGAGATGCGCAACCGACAGGCAAACGTTGTGTTCCTATCCATAGACGCGCAGTCCGCCAGGCTCAGAGACGCCGAGTTCTTCGACTACAGGCCGCTCAATCCATTCCAGGACAGGAGTGATGTGGCCGAGGCGTTGCCTTCGGATGGGACGCTGCTTCCATTCCTCTGGGGGGACGGCGTAGACGCCCCTGCCGTGGAGTTGCATGATATTTGTGACGAGGCAGGTCGTCCCTGCGAGCTAGTCGGGTGGATGTTCTTTGAGATTCCCAGCGACATAGAGTACTACCAGTTCATTTGGGAGACCGCGGATACAATATTCTTGCGGTTCTAGTAGAGCAGGATTGACCATATTCACGAATGGCAGTGATGCGCATACTGAATGTAGGCTGGAGGTGGTGAATGGTCACGGCAGTAGCAATCGGAGTGGCGGTCTTTCTACTGGTTATCATGCTGCTCATCTGGACGGCCATTACAATAGACAGGTCCCGATAGTCGTAAGGCTGTGGAACGGACTTTGGGGTGACTAGGGGCGGCGGGGCCTAGAAGTTGCACTTGACAGTCACCATGGCTGGTGCTAACTTTGTAGAGTTACTGTAAATGAATATCCTGCTTTGAATGGGAGTAGTAGGAGAGGCTCGGTCACAGAGAGCCGGCGGCAGCTGAAAAGCCGGTGACAAAGAGGCCCCGAACTCGCCCGGGAGCAGTTGGCTTGGGCCCGTAGACGGCTGGAGCCAACGGGGTTGCACCGTTATCGCAATAGAGAGCCCTGATATGATGTTGGGGAAGAAGGGTGGTACCGCGGGAACCGTTTCCCGTCCCTTAGTGGGACGGGATTTTTTTGTTGATTGACAAAGCTGGATCCGGAAGAGCTATATGGAGGTAGAGGAGAAATGAAGCTCACAGGCGCCCAGATGGTTTGCGAAAGCCTTTTGCGTGAGGGCGTGGACGTAGTATTTGGGCTTCCGGGCGGCGCGATACTGCCCCTCTACCAGACCATGCCCCAGTATCCGCAGCTACGGCACATACTGGTGCGCCATGAGCAGGGAGCGGCCATGGCTGCGGACGGGTATTTCAGGGCGTCCGGCAGGGTAGGGGTCGCCTTTGCCACCTCCGGGCCGGGTGCAACCAACCTGGTCACGGGCATTGCCTGCGCAAACATGGACTCCTCCGCAATGGTCTGCATCACGGGCCAGGTGGCCCGCGCCGCAATTGGCAAGGACGCTTTCCAAGAAGGCGACACCACGGGAGTCACGCTGCCCATTACCAAGCACAACTACCTTGTGATGAAGGCGGCCGACATCCCCAGGGTCATCCATGAGGCGTTCTACATAGCAAGGACGGGCCGGCCGGGCCCTGTGCTGGTGGACATACCCAAGGACGTGTTCATAGAGCAAGCAGAGTTCGAGTATCCAGAGGAGCTGGACTTGCCCGGATACAGGCCGACTCTAGAGGGCCACTCCAGCCAGATCAAGAAAGCGGTCAAGCTGATCAAGGATGCCAAGCGGCCCGTGATTCTTGCCGGGCACGGCGTGATCATTTCCCACGCCTATGAGGAGCTGAGGGAGTTTGCCGAAAAGGCGGAGATTCCCGTCATAACCACGCTGCTCGGCCTGAGTTGCTTCCCGGAGACACACGTGCTCAGCGTGGGGATGCCAGGTATGCACGGGGTCGCCTATGCAAGCTTGGCCATCGATAGGTCTGACCTGGTGATTTCACTGGGGGCGCGGTTTGACGACCGCGTTACGGGGCGTGTCAGCGCTTTCGCGCCCAAGGCCAAGGTGATCCATGTGGACATAGACCCGGCGGTCATTGGACAGAACGTGAAGACGCACGTTCCCATTGTGGGCGACCTGCGTCGCGTGCTGAGGACACTTAACAAGCAGATAGAGCCGGCAACCCGCTCGGAGTGGCTGGACGAGATTGAGCAGCTGCGCAGGGAACACCCGTCACTGCGGATGCCCAACAATCCCAAGCTGACTCAGCAGTTCATCCTGAAACAGCTTTCCGATGTCACGCAGGGGAAAGCGATCATAGTTACCGGAGTGGGGCAGCATCAGATGTGGGCGGCCCAGCTGTACACGTTCTCGGAGCCCAACACCATGATCACGTCGGGCGGAGCCGGAGCCATGGGATTCGAGGTGCCCGCCGCCATGGGCGCTCAGCTTGCCAGGCCCAACGAGGTGGTCTGGTCGATTGCTGGTGACGGCGGCTTCCAGATGACGATGTCTGAGCTGGCGACAATGGTGGAGAACAAGATACCGGTGAAGTTCGCCATAATGAACAACCGGTTCCTGGGCATGGTCAGGCAGTGGCAGCACATGTTCTACAACGATACTTTCTACGCCACCGAATACACGGGGAACCCGGACTTTGTGAAGCTGGCCGAGGCGTTCGGAATACTCGGCATCAGAGTGACCGAGAACTACCAGGTGGCGGACGCCATTGGAAAGGCGATGGAGTATGACGGCCCGGTGATTGTGGACTTTGTGGTGGACCCGGAGGAGAACGTTTACCCAATGATCCCGCCCGGAGAGAGCGTCAAGGAGCTTATAGAGGCGCCGGAGCAGTTTGAGGCTGTGCTGGAAGCAAATCCGGACATGATGCCGCCGTCCTAGCAGTTGATATAGGTTGAGAACATGACTACAGCGACAAAGCACTCACACACACTTGTGGCTCTGGTTTTAGACAAGCCTGGTGTATTGAACCGCATAGCCAGTATGTTCAGGCGGCGCGGCTACAATATCCACAGCCTGGCCGTAGGTCATAGCGAGATACCCAACCTTTCCCGCATGACTTTTGTTGTGGAAGGCGATGATACCACTGTGGAGCAGGTAACCAAGCAGCTCTACAAGCTGATTGACGTTGTGCGAGTTACCGAACTGTCGGACATGGATTGCGTGTCCCGTGAGATGGCGCTGATCAAAGTGCGCTCCACGGCACAGACCCGCAGCGAGATAATCCAGATGGTCGATATCTTTAGGGCGAACATCGTGGACGTTTCCAACGAGTCTATGATCATTGAAGTGACCGGAGACGAAGACAAGATAGAATCGCTGTATACGCTGCTCAAGCCGTTTGGCGTAAGAGAGATGATGCGTACGGGCCGGGTGGCTATGAACCGCGGGCCGCTTACGTCGCACGGACTGGAGAATGGGAGAGTACGGAGCAAAACCTAGGCATTTCTGGGCAATGGTAAGCCCAAGCGAAACCCAAGGAGCAAGGCATGGCAACTGTCTACTATGAGAATGACGCCGATAAGTCACTGATTCAAGACAAGACAATTGGAATCATTGGATACGGCAGCCAGGGGCATGCCCATGCTCAGAACCTGAAGGACAGCGGGCTGAACGTTATTGTTGGCCTGTACGAAGGAAGCGGAAGCTGGTCCAAGGCGGAAGAGGACGGCTTCAGCGTTGCCCTCGCTTCAGAAGCCGCCAAAGAGTCGGACATTATAGTAATGTTGCTCCCCGACACCTCGCAGGGAGAGGTCTACAAGCGCGACATAGAGCCAAACCTCAGCGCCGGAAAGAGCATCGCTTTTGCTCACGGTTTCTCCATCCACTACCAGACCGTAGTCCCGCCCAGCAACGTGGATGTCTGGATGATAGCTCCCAAGGCTCCGGGACATAGGATGCGCGAGGTATACAGGCAGGGGAACGGGGTGCCCTCTCTGGTGGCGGTGCACCAGGACGCCACGGGCAACGCCAAACAAACGGCGCTGGCCTATGCCTGGGGAGTGGGCTCGCTCAGGGCGGGCGTACTGAATACCACGTTCAAAGAGGAGACGGAGACCGACCTCTTCGGCGAACAGACCGTGCTGTGCGGCGGCGTTACTTCTCTGGTCAAGGCGGCGTTTGAGACCATGGTGGAGGCCGGCTATCAACCGGAGTCGGCTTACTTTGAGGTGATGCATGAGCTGAAGCTGATAGTGGACCTGCTGTATCAGGGTGGCATGGAGTACATGCGTTATTCGGTCAGCGATACGGCGGAGTACGGCGATTACACCCGCGGCCCCCGGATCATAGACGAAGATGTCAAGGTGAAGATGCGGAAGGTGCTCAGCGAAATACAGGACGGCACCTTTGCCCGGGAGTGGATCGCGGAAAACGACGAGGGCCGTCCCAGATTCAAGCTTCTACGTGAGGAGAACTCTGGCCACCCTATAGAGAAGGTGGGCAAGGAGCTGAGGGGCATGATGCCCTGGCTCAAGAGCACTACGTGATGATTGTCAAGCCATCATATCAAGATGCGTTGGAGGTACAGCGCGTGGTCCGTTGTGAAGACCGGGTCTTAGCAAGGCTGGGTCTAACGGACCGCGTTGTCCT
>CAYVEN010000021.1:24140-26685 GCA_964450505.1 uncultured Dehalococcoidia bacterium
CTGTGACCTCTTAAACGTCTCTCCAACTCCCCGTGCCCGCCGGGCGCCATTCCCAAACTGTTAACTAGGAGCACCAGAACCATGGTAGAGGACAAGGTATATATATTCGACACCACGCTGCGCGACGGCGAACAGTCTGCCGGCGCAGCCATGACGGTAGAGGAAAAGCTGGAGGTAGCAAGACGGCTGGAAGCAATGGGCGTGGACATAATAGAAGCGGGGTTCCCAGTAAGCTCCCCCGGTGATTTCGAGGCGGTGAAGGCCGTTGCCAAAGAGATACGCAAACCCATCATCTGTGCCTTGGCGCACGCCAATCCCACCGCCGTAGACAAAGCCGCGGAAGCTTTGAAGGAAGCCACGCATCCACGCATCCACGTTTTCCTCTCCACCTCGGACATTCACATAATGCATCAGCTTCGCAAAGGTCGGGAAGAGGTCATGGATATGGCTGTGTCCAACGTGGAACGCGCCAAGAGCTACGTTGAAGACGTGGAATTTTCGCCCATGGACGCCACGCGAACGGAGCCGGAGTACCTCTATACAATGCTGGAAGCCTGCATCAATGCCGGCGCCACTACAATCAACATCCCTGATACCGTGGGATACACAACGCCCTCAGAGTTTACCGCGCTGCTGGAGGGCATCAAGAAAAACGTGCCCAACATAGGCAAAGTGAGGCTGAGCGTCCACTGCCACAACGACTTGGGAATGGCCGTGGCCAACAGCCTTGCCGCCGTAAAAGCCGGGGTGCGTCAGATAGAGGGATGCATCAACGGTATCGGCGAAAGGGCCGGTAACGCGGCCATAGAAGAAGTGATCATGGCCCTTCACACCAGGGCGGACCACTACAAGGTCAGGCTGGACATAGATACAACCCAGATCCACCGCGTCAGCAAACTGGTGAGCGATATCACAGGCTTCGCGGTGCAGCCCAACAAGGCTGTGGTGGGAAGAAACGCCTTCAGACACGCCTCTGGCATCCATCAGGACGGGGTTATTAAGGAACGCACCACCTACGAGATAATGGACCCGCAGAGCATAGGCTGGCCCAGCAGCGAACTGGTGCTGGGTAAGCTCAGCGGCCGGCATGGCCTGAAGGCCAGGCTCAACGAGCTGGGATACCAGCCTAGCGACGCTGAGCTGGGCCGTATATTCGAAAGCTTCAAGGAACTGGCCGACAAAAAGCGCGAAGTAACCGATAGAGATCTGGAGTCGCTGATGGCCAACCAGCGTCGCAGCTTCGATGACGTGTACGAGCTTGACCACATACAGGTCTCGTGCGGCAATCACGAAATACCGACGGCTACCGTACGGCTGATTGGGCCGGACGGTCAAGTCAAGACCGATGCCGCTACTGGCACGGGACCGGTCGATGCCGTGTATCAGGCCATCAACCGGGTAATAAGAGTACCCAACACACTGACCGAATTCAGCGTGCAAGCCGTTACGGAGGGCATAGACGCCGTAGGCGAAGTGGGCATTCGCATTGAGAGCAACGGCCAAGCGTTTGTTGGACGCAGTGGGGACACAGACATCATAGTTGCCAGCGCAAAGGCGTACATGAACGCCCTGAACCGTCTGCTCAGCATGGGAGACGACGTGGAAAAACCGGCTGAAGCAGTAAGCTTCATCTAGTTGACATGGGACACAGAACAGCTTACAATCCTTCCAATAAGTAAGGAATGGAAGGGAGTAGGTCAAATGCCTGTTGTGACCATGACCAGCAAGAACCAAATAACGCTGCCCATAGAAATAGCCAGACAGCTGAACGTTAAGCCCGGAGACAAACTGGTAGTGGAGCTGATCCAGGATCACGTTGTTCTCATGCCGCAGCCCGGAAGCTGGGCTGACTACGTGGTTGGCAGCGTCAAGGGAGTGTACGGAACTCGCAAAGAGGATATTGACAGCTATATCAACGAAGTCCGCTACGGTGATGTAGCTGAGGAGGATGAGGAACTGTTGGGCGTGCTCAACCTGGATGAGGAGTTGCGCGCTGTGTATGAGGCGGTTTCCTCCAGAGAGATGTCAAGCTTGAGCCAGATCAGGGAAAGTTCCGGCGTGTATCTTGTCCAGCAAAAGCTGGACAAGCTGGAGGGACTGAAAGCGATTGAAAAGTCGGAGAACCCGGCTCACGAGTCTGAAACTTACTATCGCAGGGCCGGTGGATGAGGAAGAATCCTCTCATTGGCCCTTGGCTGGAGCAGTTGAGGCAATACCGCAGCGTTGCTCTGGACACAAATCTGATAATCTACGCTCTGGAAGGCGTTGAGCCCTATGATGAGATGGCACTGCATCTGTTCAGATTGATGGAGCGAGGGATAATTCAAGGGGTTGCGTCCACTATTGTCGAGGCTGAGACCCTGGTCAAGCCCATTCGCGACCGGGACCGGCTTGCCATAGACAAGATAGAGCTCTTCTTTAGACACCTGCCCAACTTGCTTGTGAAACCCGTGGACAGCAGACTGGCCAGAACAGCGGCAAGGGTTAGGGCCGACAACAAACTGACCCTGTTTGACGCGGTCATAGTGGCCACTGCCCTGGAACA